>JACPOH010000133.1 GCA_016185075.1 Aquabacterium sp.
CCTGGTTGTGTCGTCATGGTGCTGGGCATGATCAGGGTCAAGTTTTCATCCTCGCAGCAGACGATCCAGGAATCAAGCCCCACAGATCAAGGAAGCTGCACGGGGCGCAGGTAACATCGCCGCTTCTTCGGCGCCTGTGAATGCGCCCCATGACATCCCGTTTCCCGTTGAACCTTGCCTTGGCCCTGCTGGCCACGAGCCCCTCCCTGGCGCTGGCCTGTTCCAGCTGTGGCTGCACGCTGAACGCCGATTGGGCGAGCCAGGGCCTCACCACGCGAACCGGCCTGAGCGTGGACCTGCGGTACGACTATTTCAACCAGGACGAGCTGCGAACCGGCACGGGCGGCTTCGATGCGGCGCAGGTGAGCTACCCGGCCGACCAGGAAATCCAGCGCAAGACCGTCAACCGCAACACGACGCTGACGCTGGACTACGGCCTCAACAGCGACTGGGGCATCAGCCTGCAACTGCCCTACATCAAACGCTACCACGAGACCATCGTCGACGGTGAGACGGATGTGTCCACCTCGCGCTCCAGCGCCTGGGGTGATGCGCGCGTGCTGGGCCGCTACCAGGGCTTTTCACCCGAGCGCAACTGGGGCGTGCAGTTCGGCCTGAAGCTGCCCACGGGCAAGACGAGCGAGCGCTTCAACGGGGGGCCGCAAGCCGGTGAGGCGCTGGACCGCGGCCTGCAACCAGGCACCGGCTCGACCGACCTGCTGCTGGGCCTGTACCGCTTTGGCCCGATCAACCAGCACCTTGATTACTTTGCGCAGGGCCTGCTGCAAGTACCTGTCACGGCCCATGACGAGTTCAAGCCCGGCATGGGCATGAACCTGTCGGCGGGGGTACGTTATGTGTCGGCAGGCATGGTGGTGCCACAGTTGCAGCTCAACGCGCGCATCGAGCGGCGCGAGTCCGGTGACAACGCGGATGTGGGCAACTCCGGCGCCACCCTGGTCTACCTCAGCCCCGGCGCCACCGTGAACATCAGCAGCCAGTTCAAGCTGTATGGCTTCTTTCAAGTGCCGGTGTACCAGCGTGTCAATGGCCTGCAGATCGAGCCGCGCAGCAGCTTCTCGCTGGGCGTGCACTACAACTACTGAGGCCGCGCTTCACAACAAGGGCTTGATGACCGCGTCCAGCAGGGCGGCATTGAGCCCGGACTGAACAAACCAGTCCTGCCGCACCAGCTTGCCTTGTCGGTCGATCACGGCCGACACGGGCATGCGCCAGATGCGGTCGAGCCCGGCGAGCTTGCATTGCTGCGCCATGGCGACGGGGAAGCTCCAGGCCTTGGCCAGCTCGCGTACCTTGGCTTCATCCGCTGGTTCGTCCATGCTCAAGGCGAGCACGGCCAGCCCCTGCGCACGGTGGGCACGGTAGTACGCCTCGATCTCGGGCATTTCCGCTCGGCACGGCGGGCACCACGAGGCCCAGAAATTCACCAGCAGCACCTGGCCTTTGAGCGCTTCGCTGGCAAAGGCCTGGCCGTCGAGCAAGGCGCCTTTGATCGATACGGCCGGCGGCTCGCCCCAGGCGCGCGCGGAACCTGCTGCCAGCAGGCCAGCCGCGGTGGCGAGGGCCTGGCGGCGCGTGGGCCGCTGGCAGTCGGCAGGGGCCGTGGCGGGGCGCTTGGTCATCTGTGTGCGGTGTCTGTGCAGGGCAGTTGAGGGTGCCAGTTTAGAGCGTGAGTGCACAAATGGTTGCCCGTGTGCATCCAGCTGCGCATCCGGTGCGTAAACAGCAGGTCGCGACGCCCAGACCTCTTTCACCGCACCTTCAGGAGCCTCTCATGCCACGCACCCGTCGACCGGCCTTGCGCCGTCTGTTTGTCTGCACGCTGGCCGCTTGCGCCAGTCTCACCAGCCTGGACGCCGCCCTGGCCTCCAGCCACCGCGAAGCCCCCTTCATCACCACCTCGCCCAAGGTGGATGCTTCCGACTTCTACATGTTCATGAGCTACGAGCCGAATCGATCGGGCTACGTCACGCTCATCGCCAACTACCAACCGCTGCAGGATGCGTACGGTGGCCCGAACTATTTCAAGATGGACCCCAACGCGCTGTACGAAATCCACGTCGACAACAATGGCGATGCGGTGGAGGACATCACGTTTCAATTCCGCTTCAACAACACCTTGGCCAACAGTGGCAAGGGTGTGGAGCTGCCGATCGGCAACGCCAGCGTGGCCATCCCGCTGACGCAGGCCGGGGCGGTCAGCGCCGTGGGCGACAGCCACCTCAATGTGGCCGAGACCTATTCGGTGAAAGTCGTGCGTGGCGACCGCCGAAAAGGCAACGTGGGCATGCTGACCAAGGCAGGTACCAACACCACCACCTTCGAAAAGCCGGTGGATTACATCGGCGACAAGACCCTGGGCAACAGCGCGGCCTACGAGGCATATGCGCAGCAGCACATCCACACCGTCACCATCCCGGGCTGCAACATGCCGGCCAAGGTCTTTGTGGGCCAGCGTCAGGATGGCTTTGCCGTCAACCTGGGCCCCATCTTCGACCTGGTCAACGCCACGCCTGCCCAGATCCTCAACCCGGAGCTGAAGAACGCCTTCGCGGCCAACTCCATCCAGGACAAGAACGTGACCACGCTGGCGCTCGAGGTGCACAAGTCCTGCCTCACATCGGGTGGCGAGCCGGTCATCGGGGGCTGGACGACGGCCAGCATGCGCCAGGCGCGTTTGCTGGATGGCGCGCCGGCATCGGGCCACCAGACCACCGACAAGCAAGGTGGTGCGTGGGTGCAGGTGTCTCGCCTGGGCAACCCGCTGGTCAACGAGGTCGTGATCGGGCTGCGTGACAAGGACAAGTTCAACGCCTCCAAGCCCAAGGACGACCTGCAGTTCGCCACGTACGTGACCAACCCCACGCTGCCCGCCTTGCTGGGCCTGGTGCTGGTCAATGACACCGCCGGCCTGGCACCCACCAACCTGCCGCGTACCGACCTGGTCTCCGCCTTCCTCACGGGCATCACCGGCTTGAACCGACCGTCCAGCCTCATGGCCGCCGCCGATGAGTTGCGCCTGAACACCAACGTGGCCCCGGTGGCCGAGGGCAGCCAGAACCGCCTGGGTGCGGCAGGCTCCATCCTCGCAGCAGGTTCGGTGGCTGGTGCGACCGACCTGGCCGGCTTCCCCAACGGACGTCGGCCCAAGGATGACGTGGTCGACATCGCGCTGGTCGCCATGGTCGGGGGCTTGTGTGCCATCAACGACAGCATCGATCTGGGCTTGAGCTCGGTGGTGGTGCCCAAGGTGGGCACGCTGACCTCGACCTGCACGACCGCTTCCTTGACGCCCACGGCCAAGGCGGCCGGCAGCAACGGCCTGCCCAACGCGGCCAATGTGCACGACGGGGTGGACCAGGCGCAAGTGCCTTTCCTGACACGGTTCCCTTACCTCAACACACCGAACTCCGGTTCGACGCCCAGGCAATAAGGAGCGCGCCATGCAAGCCAAGACAAGTGTGAGCAAGCTGCGTGCGGCCTGCGCCCTGTGGGGTGTGATGTTGTTGTCCGCCTGCGGTGGTGGCGGTGGCCACAGCGCGCAGGGCAACGCGGACCCCACGGTTCAGGTGGCCCCTGCCGCAAGCACGGACGCCGCGGTGGCCACCAGCTACACCGGCAGCCTGGCCGCGACCCCACCCGCCACGACCGACACGCTGGAGCCAGTGCCGGTGCCCGCCGCGCTGGCCACCGACGACACGGCCGAGCCGGTCTGAGCGGCGCAACGGGCGCAAGGGGCACACGATGCGACGGCCTGTGCAGATGGTGGTGTGGGGCCTGATGGTCTGGCTGGGCACATCGGTGCCTGGCCACGCGGCGACGGCCCGCGTGCCGCAAGATGACGGCGAAGTCATCGAGGTGTTGCGGGAGCGACCCTTGTCTGCACAGGACAAGGCCTGGCGCGCCTTGCGGGCGCAGGCCCGTGCCAGGCCCGACGATGTGGCCCTCGCCACGCGCGTGGCCTGGCAGGCCTTGCGTTGGGCTAGGCAGGACGGCGACCCTCGCTGGCTGGGGCAGGCGCAGGCGGCCCTGGCGCCCTGGTGGTCACATGCCACGCCGCCCGACGAGGTGCGGCTGCTGCGTGCGACCATCCTGCAAAGCACCCACGAGTTCGATGCTGCCCTGCGTGATTTGCGCGCCCTGGTCACGGCCAGACCGGCCCAGCCTCAAGCCTGGCTCACGCTCGCTTCGGTGCTGCTGGTGACCGGTCAATACGATGAAGCCCAGCGTGCCTGTGCGGCGCTGCCATCGGCCGGGGCACCCTGGCACGCCCAGGTGTGTGAGCTGGAGTTGCGCAGCCTGCGTGGTGAAGCCGATGCGGCCCAGCATGGCCTGGCGGAGCTGGTCACGCGGGCGCCCCGCGAGCTATCGGGCTACATCAACCTGGTTCGCGCGGAGCTGGCGCAACGCCAGGGCCAGCCGCAACAAGCGGCCGCGCTTTACCAGAGCGTGTTGACCACTGAAGACGATGTGTATGCGCACGGCGCGTATGCCGATCTCTTGCTGGACCAGGGCCGGCCCGATGCCGTGGTCGCCCTGCTCAAGGGCCGCGAGCGCAACGACGCCTTGTTGCTGCGTCTGGCGCAGGCCTATGCGGCCACCGACGACGCCGCGCGGGCGCGCAGCGTGCAGGCCTTGCGGGCACGCTTTGCCGCCGCGCATGAGCGCGGTGACAGCGTGCACCAACGCGAGGAAGCTCGCTTCATGCTGCATCTGCTCAAACAACCTGCTGCGGCCTTGAAGCTGGCCCGGCAGAACTGGCAGGTGCAGAAGGAGCCCGCGGATGCGCGCATCCTGCTGGAGGCGGCGCAGGCCGCAGGTCAGCCAGAGGCGGCCGATGAGGTGCGCGCCTTCATGCGCCGCTGGGGCTGGTCCGACAAACGCCTGGGGGCCTGGCTATGACGCGCTGGACGATGCACTGGCGCCATGTGGCGCTGGCCCTGCTGTGGACGTGCCTGGCGCTGGGCACCGGGCAGGCCCATGCACACAAGCCCAGTGACAGCTACATGATCCTGACCGCTCGAGATAGCGGCCTGCTGGATGTGAGCTGGCATGTGGCCTTGCGTGACCTCGATGGCGAGCTCTCCCTCGACGCCAACGACGATGGTCGGCTGACCTGGGGTGAGGTGCGCACGCGCTGGGCCGACATGCTGCGTTATGTGCGTTCACACCTGGACTTGTCGCGCGTGGCGGGGGGCTGTGAACTGGTCGCGCACAGCGATGAGCCGCCTGCCGTGATCGAGCACAGCGATGGCCAGTACGCGGTGTTCAACTGGTCGGTGCAATGCCCTGTTTCTGCCGGGCAGACCTGGGCCGATCTGGATGTGGCCTATCACCTGTTTGCCCTGACCGACCCCACGCACCGTGGCATCGTGCGCTGGCGCGTTCAGGGCGTCGGCATGGGCTCGGCACGCGAGGTCAGCAGCGTGGTCCTGGGCGTGTCGCGCCCGCAGCACCACCTGAGCTGGACGGGCTTGCAGCCCGCGCAGGCGCTGCCCACTGGACAGCCACAGGGGGCATCGATGCCTGAGCTGGCACCCAAGGCGGATCTGGCTGGCCAGCCCTCGGTCGCGGGCTTCGAGGCCCAGGCCGCCCAGACGGAGACGCACGCCGCCTTGTTGCTGCGCTATGTGCGCGAGGGCGTGACGCACATCGCCGAGGGCACCGACCACATCCTGTTCCTCGTGAGCCTGCTGCTGGTGTCTGTGTGGCGCCGGGATCCTGCCCGATCAGGCGCAGGGAGCACGTCGGGCTGGCGGCCTCGTGAACGGTGGCGCAATGCGCTGGGTGAGGTGTTGCGCCTGGTCACCGCGTTCACGCTGGCCCATTCCATCACGCTCGCATTGGCCGCCTTTGGCGTGGTGTCGCCGCCGTCTCGCTGGGTCGAATCCCTGATCGCCTTGAGCGTGCTGCTGGCCGCGCTGGACAACCTCTGGCCCCTGCTGCATGCGCCCCGCTGGGTGGTGGTGTTTGCCTTCGGCCTGGTGCACGGGTTTGGCTTTGCCGGCGCCATGCAGGATCTGGGCTTGTCGCGCGAGAACCTGGCCTGGCCGCTGCTGGGTTTCAACCTCGGTGTGGAGCTGGGGCAGTTGATGCTGGTGGCCGTGGTCCTGCCACTGGCGTTCAGCCTGCGCCGCACGGCCCTTTATCGGCAGGCCGTGGTGCGGCCGGGTTCGGTGGCCATCGCCGCGCTGGCGCTGTTGTGGCTGTACCAGCGTGCGGCCGATGTGTCGTTGGGCTGGGTGCCCGGGTGAAGCACGGGCCGTGGGCGCCTGTCTGGCGGCATGCCCCTTCTAGCGACAGGGTGACTTGCATCCAGATGGGTGGCAGGGAACGTAGCACTGTGAGGCTTTTTCCGCATACAGACTGGTGAGCCTATGATCCAATCACAAACAGCCTGGCCAGTCCTGCATGGACGCCGCTCAGCCTTGTCGGTAACCTTCATGACTGATCTCATTGATCTGAACGCCTGTGTGAACGACATCGACGCCGTGAGCCTGGATGGCGTGGGCGATATGGGCGACGTGGTTGACGTGGACGATGAAGCCTGCGTGGACACCAGCCCTTTGCGCCCTCCGCCGACGGCCAACGAGCTCCAGCTTCAAGTCTGGCTGGCGCGTGTGGTGCGCCAGGACGAAGCGGCCCTGGCTGATTTGTACCGTGCCACCGTGGGGCGCGTGTACGGGCTGGCGCTGCGCATCGTGCGCAACCCGGCCTTGGCCGAAGAGGTGGCCGAAGATGTGTTCTGGCAGGTCTGGCGACAAGCACCTCGCTTCGATCCTCAGCGCGGCACGGCGCTGGCCTGGGTGCTGACCATCGCCCGCAGCCGCGCACTGGATGCCGTGCGCGCCCGAACCCGTGCCCAGGCTGACACGGTGTCGGCCGAGGCCCTCGGCGACGCTCTGGATGCACAGCGCCTGCACACCGACATGGCCGACAACCCACATGACCTGCTGGCGTCCGTGCAAAGCCACGAGCAACTGCACGGCGCCCTGCGTCAGCTTGAAGCGGTGCCGCGGCAACTCGTGGCGCTGGCGTTCTTCAAGGGCCTGACCCACGAAGAAATTGCCGGGCAGACTGGCTTGCCGCTGGGCACGGTGAAATCCCACATCCGCCGCGCACTGGTAGCCCTGCGCAAATGGTTGACCCCTGCTTGCGCTGACGGGGCCTCTCCGTATGATGCCGCGTGAGGACCACGACATGAAACCGCTTGACACTTTGTCTCCCGCGCGCGATGCACATGGCCAGGTCTTGATCGACCCGGCCGAGCTGGAGCCGATGTCCCTGCCCGGTGTGGCGCCAGCCAGTGCGCTGGGCCTGGCGCCCACGCTGGCCACGGCGCTCAGCCCGATCGAACCGGATGCGCCGCAGGAAGCTCGCTTGCGTGAGCGCCTGTTCGGGCGCGTGGCCCGCAGTGCGGCGGCCCATCGCGATTTCGTGACCACGCGCACGAACGATGGCGCGTGGCAGACCTTGGTACCTGGCCTGCTGCAACGGTCTTTGCACGGCGATGCGCAGGCGCAAAGCTGCCTGCTGCAATGGCAGGCAGATGCCGAATACAGCCTGGATGATGAGGCTGCTGCCCACGAATGCCTGGTGCTGCAAGGCGCCGTGCGCATCAATGGCCAGGTCCTGGCAGCCCAGGACTATGTGCTGTGTACGCAGGGCCCCTTGCAGCTGCAGGCCACAGCGGGCGCGCGCCTGTACTGGCGCCGCATCGAACCGGGCGTGCAAGCCTTTGGGCATGGCGCCACGTCGCATCTGGCGCGTGCTGGCGACATGGCCTGGGAGCCTTTGCGCCAGGGGGTGCAGATCAAGCCGCTGTTTGCTCAGGGCGACCGCATCTCGATGCTGGTGCAGTTCGAGCCAGGTGCCAGCGTGCCGGCGCATGGACACGGCCATGGCGAGGAGTGCCTGATGGTGGAAGGCGACCTCTTTCTGGGCGACGTGTTGCTGCGCGAGGGCGACTTCCAGTTTGCGCCTGTCGGCACGGCGCACGGTGAGCTGCAATCGGACGTGGGGTGCCTGCTGTACTTCCACGGTGCGATCGACCCCGCGGTGGTCGATCCGAGTGTGCGTAACGCTTGAGCGTGCTCGCTCACGGCGGCGGGCCAAGGCTCACGCCGACCCGCCGTGCCAGTTCGCGATCTCCGAGACCTTGCAGTGCAGGCGTTTGGCCATGCCCATGGCACCTGCGCGCATCACCGTGAAGTGGTTCCAGGCGAACAGGCCCCGCAGCAAGGGGGCCAGGCGGCGCATCCATGGCCGCGTCAATTCCACCTGGTAGCGGTAGGTCACGTCCACCACCTGGGCTGATACCGGGTCGATCAGCCACAGGCCGTGGCCGCGCAGGTCGCCGGTGGATTGACCCTCGATCTCGCCGTGGCCATCCGGGTGGCGCTCGGTGCGGGTGTTGAGCACCTCGATGGTCAGTTGGTAGCCCAGCGCAGTCTGCCAGCCCAGGCGGGCGTGGGTGCCGGTTTTGCCTGGGGCCACGCGTCGCAGGATCTGGACCTCGCGCACATGGGGCCACCAACGCGGCCAGTCTTCAAGCTGGGTCAGCAAGGCCCAGACCTGGCTGGCCGGGCAATGCAGGCGCCAGCGGCTGATGAGTACAAAGCGGGTGGGGGACAACATGCGCTTCATACGCTGGTCGTGCAAGGCCAGATGCACGACCTGACTCGCCCCGCGGGCGTGAGGCTGACTCAGGTCCGGCCGGCGGCCTGGCTGACCTGATCAAACGGCACGCGCTCCATCAGGTAGCACAAGCAGTCCTGGCGCACGACATGCTCATCCAGCGTGAGCATGGCCGGCATGGCCGGGCGCTTGAGGCACAGGCGGCCATCCGCGGTGTCGAAGAAAGCCTCGCCCACGTCGTGCCCGGCTTCATTGCGCACGTCCAGCGGCATCGCCAGCCTGGTGTGGCCAAAGGTCGCGCCGGCTTCCAGTTCGACGAAATTGAGGTGGTCGAGCTGGGGCAGCAGGTTCAAAGGCCGCTGGGGCGTGTCGAAGCCGAAGTCCACATCGGCGGGCACCTTGACCAGGGCCACCGTGTGGTACAGGTCGATGTCCGATTCGCGCACGCCGTGTTCGGGGAAGGCTGCCAGATGCAGGCACGCCTCGATGAAGCGGGCGGCGGCGGCCTCGTTGGCCGGGTGGCCCGGCTTGCCGCATTCCACCGCCACGGAAGGGCACAGCGGCGCAAAAGCGGCGGTCTGTGAGCCCTGCGGCCCTCTGAACCACACCACCGTGCGCGTCAGCAGCAGCGCCAGGTGGAGTGTGGCCGCGTCCAGCTGGCTGACCACGCTGTAGTGCGGGTTCAGGCCGGTGTTGTTGTGGATGTCGATGCTGGCGAACAGGCCCCGCTGCGCCATGACGTCGTGCACCCGCTGGGCCAGCACCGCCTCCGGCGTGCCCGCATGCACCACCGTGCCTGGCCAGATGCGGTTGTAGTCGGGCTGCGTGTCCAGCCGCCGCATCCCGGTGCGGGCAGCCGACACATTGCCGATGAAGACGCTCATGGCGCGAGGCAGTTCGCGCCCTGCATGGGCCTTGAGCACCTGCTGGATGGCCACCAGCCCCACATCTTCATTGCCGTGCAGCAGCACGGACACGAACAGTTCCGGCGTGCGCCGGCCTGGCAGGTGAATCAGGGTCGGCCCGTCGAGGAGCCGGTGAAGGTCGCGTGCGGGGGTGTCCAGAAAGCCTTCGGGCAGGGCGGTGAGTCGGGTGAGCTTCATGGGGTTCAAGCGGGGGCAAACGGGGTTCAAGCAGGCCACTCATGCACCGGCATGCCGCTGCGTTGGTTGGCCAGGTAGTCAGCCGTGAGCTTGAACAGGTCGCCATGGCGGCCATGGTGGGCCAGTTGCCAGGCAGCGCCATTGCGACGGGTGCGCAGGCGCACGGCGAGCACGTCAAGGTAGCGGTCCACGTCGGTGGCCGCGATGCCTTGTTGCTGCAGGCCCTCCCGGGCCATGGGCAGCAGGTCGATGAGCAGGTCAGCGGCGCTGCGCGTGCGGCCATCGAGCCACTGTTGCGGCGCCTCCAGGCCTTCGCGTGCGGCACGGTAGAAATTGGCGCGCGCCTGTTCAAAGGGCAGCTGCGCTTCAGGCGGCATGGCCGCTGAGGCCAGCATGTGCACTGCGCCGTAATAGAAGGCCGCGTTGGCCATCATGTCGATGATGCTGGGGCCCGCCGGCATCACGCGCTGCTCGATGCGCAGGTGGGGTTGCTGCCGCGCGTCGAAGCCGATCAGCAGCCGGTTCCAGCGCCAGACGGTGCCATTGTGCAGGCGCAGGTGCGCATAGGTGTGCGCGGGCTCGTCACTGCAGATGGGCAGCAGCACGGGGTAGCGGCTTGCGTTGTCGGCGAAGTAGGCGGTGGGGTCCTCGTCCAGGTAGCCGGGCCCGAAGCCCACGCGTCGGCCGTGTTCGTGTTCGTCGCTGCCGCAATCGACGGCCTGCTCGAACAGCGGCACCCGCGTCTCATGCCACAGGCTGTGCCCGAACAGGAAGGGCGAATTGGCCGACAGCGCGATCAAGGGCCCGCTGAGGATCATGGACGCGTTCATGTGCCGGGTGATCGCCGCAGCCGGCACCTGCAGGTGCACCTGGAACGACGTGGTGGCCGCTTCCAGCATCACGTCGGCATGACGGGTTTGCAAATGCGGCCCACCCGCGTGGGGCGAGGCGATGTCCAGCGTGATGGAGCGACCGTGAAGAGCCTGAAGCACCTGCTGGTTCAGTGCCACGTAGCGTTTGGATGGCGTCATCGTGGACAGGTTCAAATCCGCTTCACGCAGCGTGGGCAAGGTGCCGATGGCCACAGCCGTGGCCTCTTCTTCGTGGGCTGTGGCCACGCAACGCGCCCAGGTCTGGCTCAGACCTTGTTCCAGACGCGACAGCGCCCGATCGCGCAGCGGATGAGGCTCGCCATTGAGTTCGATGTTGAAGCGCGAGAGCTCGGCCACCACATTCGGGTCGGCCATGCGGGCCAGAAAGGCCTGGTTGCAGGGTACCGGGTAGAAGTGGCGGTCCAGCAGCCAGGCCTCCAGTTCGAAGCCCGCCACGCGGCCCTCGTTCGCAAAACCACCGTGTGCATGGGTTTGCTGAGCCAGTCGCGTTTCCTCCGCGAGGCGCTGGCTGAACTGGCTCAGATCCTGTTGGGTGAATCGGGTCGTGCGGATCTCCTGGCCCATGAGGTGATGATGGCTGTGGCAACCTTCACATCATCGCCATTTGGCCGCTGGGGATCACGCCTTAAGCGCATCAGGCTTGAGGCGCATCAAGTCGCGTGGCCTTCCTTCGCTTCCTTGGCGGGGTGTTGCCTGATCCGTTCGATTTCCAGGAAGAGGTCGTTGGCCGAGAGCGGTTTGGTCAGATAGCCATCAAAGCCGGCGTCCATGGCCTCGTCAATCTGCTTCTGCATGGCGTTGGCCGACACGGCCACACAGGGGATCGTTCGCAGTTGCGGGTCAGCGCGCACGCGCTGCAAGACCTGAACGCCATTGAGGCCCGGCATCATCATGTCGATCAGCAGGATATCGGGGCGCGTCTGGCGAGCCAGATCAAGGCCGCTGGCGCCGTCGTCGCACACGCTCAATTGCAGGTCGCCACGGAGTTGCCCATAGGCCAGCAACAGGGCGCGGTTGGCGGCCTCGTCATCGATGTAGAGCACCCGTGTGGGTGAGGCGCTGGGCACGGGGCGAGCGGTGATGTCGGTCTCATCCATCTCTGTCGACGCGGCGACGACAGGCTGGCTGGCAGCGCCGTCCAAGGCGGCCTGGCACAGTGGCAGATCAATGTGAAAGGCGCTGCCCAGCCCTTCCTGGCTTTGCACACTGAGGTGGCCGCCCATCAGCTCGATCAGGCTGCGCGTGATGACCAGGCCAATGCCCGTACCTTCGATCGACGACTGTTCTCGCCCGAGGCGGTTGAAGGGCTCGAACAGCTGGGCCAGCTGTTGGGGGTTCATGCCCAGCCCCGTATCCTGCACGGTCAGACTCAGGCAAGGGGCCTTGAGCTCCGCGCGCACGCTCACTTGCCCGCCGGGGCGGTTGTACTTGATGGCATTGGAGATCAGGTTGAGCAGCACCTGTTTGAGCCGCGTGCGGTCACCACGCACGCAGGGCAAGGCCGTCTCGGGCAGGTCGATGCTCAAGGCCACGCTGGCTGCGGCGGCCTGCACCCGTGTCTCGCGCACGGCCTCTCGGGCGACCTCGCAGGCGTCCACATCGCTTTGCTCGATCTTCAGGCTGCCGGACTCCAACCGAGAAACATCCAGCAGGTCGTCGATCAGGGCGAGCAGGTGGCTGCCCGCCTGCATGATGTGCTGCAGCCACTCGCGTTGCCTTCCGCTCAGGGGTTGCTGACGATCCAGCTGCAGGATCTGCGAAAACCCGAGGATGGCGTTCAGCGGCGTGCGCAGTTCATGGCTCATGCGGGCAACAAACTCGCTCTTGGCCCGGTTGGATTTCTCGGCCAGATCCTTGGCGGCCAGCGCAGCCTCGGCCCGGCGGCGGTCGGTGATGTCGCGCACGACGATGCTCGACAGGGTGTCGCCCGCTGCGTCCGAGTACGTCACCGTCGAGACCTCGGCGTCGAACGTGCTGCCATCGCCACGTCGCATCGTGATCTCGCCCTGTGCCTGGCCTTCCTGCCGGCGCTGCTGCATCAAGGTGGCGGCGCGCAGGTCGTGCACGTCGATCAGATCGCGACGGTGGCGCCGGCACAGTTCGGCCTCGTCGAGGTCGAAGATGCTGCAGGCGGCCGGGTTGGCGGCCAGGATGCGGCCATCCTGGCCCGTGATCATCACCCCGTTCATGCTGTTCTCGTACAGCATGCGGTAGCGGCTTTCGCTGCGGGCCAGGGTCTGGGCCATGCGCTTGCGTGCCGTGATGTCGACAAAGGTGACGACCACCTGCCGCAGGCGGCCTTCCGAGGTGAATTCTGGATAGGCATTGCACAACACCCACTCCGGCTCGCCAGGGCCGGGCTGCTGCACACCGACCACGAAGTCGCTGACGGGCTGGTTGTCGCGGATGACCTGCGCCACCGGGTATTCATCGATCGCCATGCGGGTGCCGTCTTCGTGCAGGAAGCACCAGGCCGGGTCGATCACGGCACGGCCGAGCATCTGCGCCTCGCTCAGGCCCAGCAGCTTGCAGGCTTGGGGGTTGCTGCGCAGCACCTTGCCGTCCGGGCCGTGCACGACCACGCCGGCCATCAGGTGCTCGATGAGGAAGCGTTGCTCCGCCTCGGAGGCCTGCAGGACGAGCGCGGCATGTTGGGCCTCGGCACTCCATTTGCGCTGGCGGACCAGGGTGTAGCGGTAGCCCAGGAAACCGCCCAGAAACAGCAGGCCCATCAGCAGGAAGGGGACCCGCGCCTGTTGCCACCACAGACGCTGGATGTCTGCAACCGGCATGCCCACGAACACGGTGACGGGGTAGTGCGCCATGCGCTTGAACACATTGCTGAACACCTTGCCCGACAGCTGGTTGGGCCCTTCGACCCGACCTTCAGTCGGGAAGTTGTTGGCCGCCAGGTGGCGCGTCAGCGCACCATCCCGAGGGGTGCCATACACGGTGCGCAAGGGAATGTCGGGCGGGATGGGATAGCGCGTGAGCAGATAGCGGTCGTCTCGCAGCAGGCCGATCGTGGCGTTCGGGGTGACCGGTGCCCCTCGCCAGAACGCCTGCATGAAGTCCACCGGCATGGCCGACACGATGAAGCCGAGCAACTGCCCCTGCTCGTTGCGCAACACATAACGAACAGGGAACAACCATTCGCCTGTCACGGCACCTTGTACCGGCCGGCCCAGCTCCATGTGGGTGTGGGCATCCAGTTTGCTCAAGAAGGCCTGAAACGCCGGTTCATGGGCCAACGTGGGCAGTGGCGCCGGCTGCGCGGGCGAGGTGGCCAGCAGCCGGCCATCCGGTGCGACGAGGTGCACGGCCAGTGTCTCGGGGTGCAGGCCATGAAAGCGCTGGAGCAATTGCTGGGTGTGCTGGCTGTCACGCCGACCTTCGGAGGCGATCAGATCCTGTGCCAGGCTGGCCAGCCCGGCTTGCACCTGGGTGAAATAACGGTCCAGCGCCGTTTCGGAAATGATGAGCGCCGCCTGCATCTGGCGCAACTGTTCCTGTTGCGTGGCCTGCCAGGAGTTCCAACCGAACAGCGCGGCAAACACGATCAGCAGTGCGCCCAGCAGCAGGGCAAGGCGGGTCAGCAGACGCGTGGAAGTCGGGTCGTTCATGAATGCTCGGTGGGCCCGCAAGCGCGCATGTTGGCGTGGTTGACCGAAATAAATGATCGGCTGATTGTCAACATAAACACGCAAGATGCAAGCAGAATCTGTACGCAAAAAGACAAATGCCGACACCGCCTTGAGACGGTACCGGCATTCGGGGCACAGGCCCAGGACTTGTGTTCACCCTGCCGAGGCGACCTGCGGCAGCGGCCAAGCCAGAAAAATCAGTAGCGGTAGTTCAAGCCGAGGCTGGCGCTGGGCAGGAAGGTGATGTGGCCGACGGCGTCGTGCACCTCGGCCGTTTTGGCGTCCACATCGCTTTGGGTCACGGTGTAGCCGCCGTAGGTCTTGCCCACGATGTTGGTGTCGGTGTCGAGCCTGGCCCGCCCGATCGACACGCCCAGATCCGCGATGAAACCCATGCCTGCGGCGCGCGGCTGGTGGCCCCAGCCCAGGCCGACATAGGGCATGGTGGAGGGGAATTTCATCTGCAGATTGAAATAGTCCGACGCAGCGGGGGTGATGTTCTGCCCGTTGATCGTGATGGAAGAGCTGCCGTCAAAGCGCGAATGGAGGTCCAGTTGCGCCTTGTTGAAGGTCAG
>JACPOH010000134.1 GCA_016185075.1 Aquabacterium sp.
CATCGGCGCAGGTCGGTGCATTCAGTACCGCGCAAAGTGCCGCATTCAACACGGCGCAATCGGCCTCTCTGGAGACCAACAGCATCAGTGCGATGAGCACGACGGCCGTTCGCAACCTGAGCACGGCCAGCATTGCCGCCCTGAGCACCGCGCAGATCCTTGCCCTGAACACCGCCCAGACATCGGCACTGAGTTCGACACAGGTACAAGCACTGACCACGGCGCAAATTGCCGCGTTGGAGAGCACAGACCTGGCGGTCCTCAACACAGCGCAGGTCTCCACCCTGGACACGGCGCAGGCCGCAGCGATCGAAACCCGCGACATCAGCGCGCTCACCAGTACCAACATCCGGGTGCTGAGCACGGCAGCCGTCAACGCGCTGACCACCGACCAGATCCAGGCGCTGACCACGGTCCAGACGGCTGCCCTCACCTCCGCGCAAGCCGAGGCCTTGGGCACCGCCCAGATCGCTGCGCTGCAAAGCACCGATCTGGCCGTGCTGAACTCGGCGCAGATCGCCGTGCTCGACAGCGCCCAGATCGGCGCCATCGAAACCACCGACATCAGCGCCCTGAGCACGGCAGCCGTCAAGGCCCTCAACACAGACGCCGTACACGGCCTCACGACCGACCAGCTGGCGAACCTGACATCAGCGCAGTTCGCCGCCTTGAACACAGCCCAGACCGCCGAACTCAGTACCGCGCAAGCGGCTGCCATCCAGACCAGCGACATCAGCGCCATCAGCACGGCCGCGATGCGCACACTGAGCACGGCTGCGCTTGCGGCGCTGAGCACCGACCAGATCATCGCGCTCACAACCGCCCAGGTCGCCGGCTTGAACACCGAGCAGGCTCAGGCCTTGACTACGGCTCAGATCGCCTCGCTGCAAAGCACCGACCTCGCCGCGCTGAACACCGCTCAGGTCGCGGCCTTCAGCTCGGCGCAGGCGGCAGCCTTTGAAACGGCCGACATCAGTGCGCTCACGAGCACCAACGTCCGCGCCCTGAGCACGGACGCCATCGCCGCACTGAGCACCGATCAGATCCAGGCGCTCACCACCGCCCAGACGGCCGCACTGCTGAGCACGCAGACCAGCGTGCTGACCACCGCCCAGATGGCCGCGCTGCAAAGCACGGACTTCGCGGTGCTGAACTCCGCGCAAGTGGCGGCGCTAGACAGCGTGCAGGTCGCTGCCATCGAGACCATCGACATCAGCGCCCTGAGCACCACCGCCATCAGGTCGCTCAACACGGAGGCCGTCTACGGACTCACCACCGATCAAATCGCCAATCTGAGCTCGGCTCAAGTGGCAGCCCTGAGCACCGCCCAGAGCGCCGAGTTCAGCACGGCCCAGGCCGCCGCCATCCAGACCGCAGACATCAGCGCCCTCAGTACAGCGGCCACCCGCACGCTCAGCACGGCCGCCATCGCGGCCCTGGGCACGGACCAGATCGCCGCATTGAGCACAGCCCAGGTGGCCGCACTCGACAGCAACCAGGCCGCAGCACTGACCACCGCTCAAATCGCCGCGCTTGAAAGCACGGATCTGGCCGCGCTCAACACAGCCCAGGTAGCAGCCTTGAGCTCCGCGCAGGCCACCGCCATCGAAACCACGGACATCAGCGCGCTGGCCACGAACAACGTTCGTGCCTTGAGCACCGATGCCATCAACGCGCTCACCACGGCCCAGATCCAGTCGCTGACAACGGTTCAGACCGCCGCATTGACGTCCGAGCAGACAGGCGCCCTGAACACCAGCCAGCTCGCGGCCCTGCAGAGCTCCGATTTCGCCGCTTTCAATTCCGCCCAGGTAGCGGCGTTGAACAGCGCACAGGTCGCCGCCATCGACACCACCGACATCGGCGTCTTGAGCACGCTGGCCATCAGGGCCTTGTCCACCGATGCCGTCTACGGACTGAGCTCCGACCAGATCGTTCAGTTGACATCGGCCCAGCTGGCCGCCCTCACCACCGCGCAAGCCGCCGAGCTCAGCGCCACGCAGGCCGCTGCCATCGAGACCACCGACATCAGCGCCCTCAACACCGCCGCGGTACGCACACTGAGCACCGATGCCATCAACGCGCTCACCACCGCCCAGGTGGCGACGCTGACCACGGCCCAGATTGCCGGCTTGAACACCGACCAGGCGCAGGCACTGACCACCAGCCAGATTGCCGCATTGAACAGCGCGGATATCGGTGCCCTCAACACAGCCCAGGCTGCCGCGCTGAACAGCGCCCAGGCTGCGGCCATCGAGACCGCCGATCTGGACGCGCTGAGCACTGCTGCCGTGCGCGCCTTGTCAACAGACGCCCTGGCCGCGCTGGACACCAACCAGATTCTGGCGCTCACCACGGCCCAGGTCGCGGCACTCGACAGCACACAGGTGGCCGCGTTGACCAGCATCCAGATGGCCGCACTGGAGAGCACCGACCTGGCCATTTTGAACACCGCACAGGCCGCTGCGCTCAACACCGCCCAAGCCGCCGCCATTGAAACCACGGACATCGCCGCCCTGAGCACCGCCGCCATCCGCAGCCTGAGCAACGATGCCCTCAGCGCACTGACGACGGACCAGATCCTCAACCCTGGACATCGTCGCACTCAGTGTGGAGCACATCCAGGCCCTGAACACCAACCAGATCCAGGCGTTCACGGTTGACCAGATGGCGGTTTTCGAAACCACCGATCTGGCTGCCTTCAGCATGGAACAGAGCGCGGCGCTCACGGCCCCACAACTGAATGCGCTCAACACCGAACAATCCGCCGCGCTGACGGCCGTTTCCCCCATCGTGCTGGACCTCAATGGTGACGGCGTCCATACGCTGGCCGCATCGCGCGGCGTCCACTTCGACCTGATGGGCACGGGCATCGAGCACCATGTCGGCTGGGTGGCGCCCACCGATGGCCTGCTGGTGATGGACCGCAACGGCGACGGCAAGATCAACGACGGCAAGGAACTGTTCGGCACGGCCACCATGGTGGACGGCCACCGCGCCGGTGACGGCTACGCCGCCATGCGGGGCGAAGACAGCAACCACGACGGCAAACTGACTGCCGCTGACGCGCATTTCAATGAGCTCAAGGTCTGGGTGGACGCCAACAGCGACGGCATCACCCAGTCGGGCGAGCTGCACAGCCTGGCCAGCCTGGGCATCATTGAACTCGATCTGCATGCACAGCACGGCAGCACACGGGACAACGGCAACCTGCTGGGCCTGGTGTCCGATTACAAGACCAGTGATGGGCACACCCATGCCATGGCCGACGTCTGGTTTGCCCAGCAGAGAGACCACATCGATCCGGCCTCGACCACTGGCGGGGCCGGCCACACGCCATCGCCCGAGATGGCGCCGCAGCACGGTCTGCCCGCCCAGGGCGTCAGCGCCAGCGATCTGCTGTCCCACCGCGCTGACGACCTCGTCGCGGGCGGCACGCCGCTTGCCGATGTCTCGGCCATGCCGGCGGTGCTGCCCGGCGAGCTCCATCTGGCCCAGGTGGACCACACCCAACTCACGGACGACCCGAACAAACACACACCGCTGATCTGAGCCCCCTTCGCCTCTGACCCGGGACCTCACCTGGGTAGCCCCTCGGCCAGCAGCGCGGCCGAGGGGCTTTCGTGCGTGCGTGAACCGTGCAAATGTGCACGGATGCCCCGCTTTTTCCAGCTTCTGCCCCGCGCGCGCAGGATCACCATGGCGGAACTGCCCGGTGCGAAATGGTTCCGCCGGGCCGCCTCGTCAAGATGGAACGCGTGAGTTGGCGTCCAGGAACAACATGGACACGGAACAAGGGTAGATCCACATGAGCAAAGCACTGGACATCGGCTGCGGCCCCAAGCCCAAGAACCCCTTCAACGCCACCGAGGTGTACGGCATCGACGTGCGCGATGACATCGACCGCGGCATCTACCGCGCCGATCTGGTCGTGGACCCCATCCCCTTCCCGGA
>JACPOH010000135.1 GCA_016185075.1 Aquabacterium sp.
GCCTGCGCGGTGGAATCCGCCGGCATGCCGATGCCGTCGGCCACTTCCTTGGCCTGCGCGTCGGTCAGGCCGACCAGCGGGTCAATGAAGACCTTGATGATCTTCTCGGGCGAGCTGTGCGCCACTTCTTCGATGTCCATGCCGCCTTCGCTGGAGGCGATCAGGGCAACCTTCTGGGTGCCGCGGTCGGTGACCACGGACACGTAATACTCTTTCTGGATGTCAGCGCCATCTTCGATGTAGAGGCGGCGAACCTTCTGGCCTTCAGGGCCGGTCTGGTGCGTCTTGAGCTGCATGCCCAGGATTTCGCCGGCCAGGCGCTTGACGTCGTCCAGGGACTTGGCGACCTTGACACCGCCGCCCTTGCCACGACCACCTGCATGAATCTGGGCCTTGACCACCCAGACGGGGCCACCCAGTTTTTGAGCAGCTGCCACTGCTTCGTCTACAGAAAATGCCGGAATTCCTCTTGGGACCGGCACACCGAATCGGCTCAGGATCTCTTTGCCTTGGTACTCATGAATCTTCATGGGGTAACTCGCAGGATGGTGTTGCGTTCTTGTCGAACATGACAAAAGCCGCCAAAACCGATCAGGTCTGGGCGGACGCACTGCACACAGGGTGACTTGTTTGCAGTGCAGCAACCAGCATAGCACCGTAGCCTTGGAGAACAAAAAGGCAAGCCGGCAAGGTGGGCTCAGAGATCAGGAATGTGTGAAACCTTCGCCACGAACGACACGGCGGATCACCTCGCCAGAGAAGCCCCGCCCTGCGAGGAAGCGCATCTGACGGGCCTTCTCTTCTGGCGATTCAGGGATTTCACCGTAGCGACGCACCCAAAGCGCGTGGGCACGCTCGAACTCGGTGTCGCGCAAGGCCTGGGTGGCCTCGCGGGCGATGTCGGGCGGCAGCTGATGCTGCGCCAGTTCGGCCTGGATGCGGGCTGCACCGTAGCGCGATGCCTTGCGGTGGAGCATGGATTCGGCAAAGCGCTGGGCAGACAGCAGGCCTTTGGCCTCCAGCTCGTCGAGCACGCCTTCGACCTGCTCGGGTGATTCGGCGTGCGGCGCGAGTTTGCGCGTGAGCTCCACGCGCGAGTGCTCGCGCGCCGCCAGGTATTTCAGCGCCCGCCCCTTGAGAGACAGGCCGGGGCGGCCTGGTCGGGAAGCTTTGTCCGGCTTATTCGCCAGCATCGGCTGCAGCGGAGGCGGCAGGCGGCAGCAGGGCAATGTCCAGCGACTCGCGGATCTTGTTTTCGATCTCGCGCGCCAGTTCAGGGTTCTCGCGCAGGAACTCGCGGGCGTTGTCCTTGCCCTGACCGATCTTCTCGCCGTTGTAGGCGTACCAGGCGCCGGATTTGTCGACCACCTTGGCAACCACGCCCAGGTCAATGATCTCGCCTTCGCGGCTGATGCCCTCGCCGTAGAGGATGTCGAACTCGGCTGTCTTGAAGGGGGGCGACACCTTGTTCTTGACCACCTTGACCTTGGTTTCGTTGCCGATGATGTCGTCGCCCTTCTTGATGGAGCCGATGCGACGGATGTCCAGGCGCACGGAGGCGTAGAACTTCAGGGCGTTACCGCCAGTGGTGGTTTCGGGGCTGCCGAACATCACGCCGATCTTCATGCGGATCTGGTTGATGAAGATGACCATGCAGTTGGTCTTCTTGATGGTGGCCGTCAGCTTGCGCAGCGCCTGGCTCATCAGACGGGCCTGCAGGCCGGGCAAGGCATCACCCATTTCGCCTTCGAGTTCAGCCTTGGGCGTCAGCGCAGCGACCGAGTCAACCACGATCAGGTCAACCGAACCAGAGCGCACCAGCGCGTCCACGATTTCCAGGGCCTGCTCGCCCGTGTCAGGTTGGGAGATCAGCAAATCCTGGAGGTTGACACCCAGTTTTTGGGCGTACTGGACGTCCAGGGCATGCTCGGCGTCGATGAAGGCGCACACGCCGGCCTGCTTCGGTGGACACCACCTGGATGTCTTCCACGACTTCGCCTTCGCCCAGGCGCATGATGGAGCCCTTGCCAAACTGCTTTTCGATCTGGGCCAATGCGGCTTGCAGCGCCTTGGCTTTTTCGGCGCTGAGGGCGGACTTGTTGGTGACTTCCATGCGTGTGACTCCGTTGGTTTCCGTGGATGCGGGTTGTTGAATGTGAGCGCCATTATGGCAAAGCCTGGATGTTTGTACAGTGCCTTCGCAAAAATTTTTGATCACCCTGAGGAGGGGGCTGCACCTGTTTCGCACACCTTTGCTGCAGCGCAGCAAATGCGACTAGACTGATCGCATGACGCGCCCCTCCCCCGACAGCCCCAAGAAAACACGCTCCGCCCAATCGGCTGGCCAGACTCCTGCCAAGGCACCCCGCAAGCCCGCTCGAAAAACAGCGAGCAAGGCACCCGACAAGACGGCGAAAAAGGCCCCTCCCCAAGCCCTCGGGCGCCCGCGCATCAACCTGGCGCTGCAAGGCGGTGGCTCGCATGGCGCTTTCACCTGGGGGGTGATAGACCGCCTTCTGGACGATGACGGGCTGGATTTCGCCGGCATCTCGGGCACCAGCGCAGGCGCGCTCAATGGCGCCGTGCTGCTGAGCGGCTACGTCAAGGGATTCAAGAATGGCGACGAACAGGCCGCCCGCCGGCATGCCCAGAAAGCACTGCATGCTTTCTGGCGCGATGTCAGCCAGCACGGCCCGCTGTTTTCACCGCTCACCATCCAGTCCAACGGCCTGCTCAAGAACCAGTTCAATTACGACCAGTTCCCGGCCTACCAGTGGTTGAACCTGTTCATGCGCTCGTTCAGCCCCTACGAGTTCAATCCGCTCAACCTCAACCCGTTGAAGGATGTGCTCAACCGGCACGTGGATGTCAACGCCCTGCACTCTGGCTGCCAGCATTGCGGCATCCCGCTGTTCGTGACAGCCACCTCGGTGCACACCGGCCAGGCGCGCGTGTTCACTGCCGAAGAGCTGACACTGGACGCCCTCATGGCATCGGCCTGCCTGCCCTTCGTCTTCCAGGCGGTCGAGATCGACGGCGAACCCTATTGGGACGGGGGCTACACCGGCAACCCGGCGCTCTACCCGCTGATCTACAACACGGACCTGAGCGACATCATGCTGGTGCGCATCAACCCGCTGCGCCGCGATGACAACCCCACGCGCAGCATCGACATCATCGACCGGCTCAGCGAGATCACTTTCAATGCGAGCCTGATCAGCGAGATGCGGGCCATCTCCTTCGTGAAGAAACTGCTCAAGGACGAGAAACTGGATCCCGAACGCTACAAGAACCTGCACATGCACATGGTGGCCGATGACGCCGGCATGCTGCCTTACAACGCATCGAGCAAGTTCAACACGGACTGGGCCTTCCTGCAGCAGCTGCATCACCTGGGGCACAAGGCAGCCAGCCAGTGGCTCGGCGCCCACCGCGAGGATGTGGGCCGACACAGCACCTTCGATATCGACGCGATCTTCCTGGCGCCTGGGCACAAGGCTTGATCTACCGCAAGGCGTCGGCCCCGTGCAAACCCCAAGATGAGGTTGTCGCGATCAACGCCGACCGACCGACAACAAGAGGAACCACGCATGATTCAAGATCACCACCCGCTTGCCAAGGACTTTCCTGAATTCAAGGACAAGATCCACACGCTGAAGATTTCGAATACCCATTTCGCCAAGCTGGAGCGTGAGTACGAGGACCTGGACAAGGCCATCGTTCGACTCGAAACCGGTGTGGAGCACGGCTCCAGCACCGAACTGGAACAAAAAAAGCAGCAGCGCGTTTCGCTCAAGGACGAGCTCTACAATATGCTGAAGGCCTGACCGCAGGTCCATACGTTTAAGGCAATCGCTGCACGCTACCTGATCGGGTAGGTCGATAGCGCCTCGGGGCACGGTGTCACAAGCACCGCGCCCTTTCCTCTTTTTGGGCGCCCCACATTCAGGGCGGCCGCTTGAAGCGGGATGAGGCCGGCGCGCTCGTAAAATGCCGGGCATGACCGAGCCTACATCCGCCGCACCCGGCACCACCCACGCCGCGCCCCCCAGCGCCCAGCCTTCGTCTTCCGCCGTGCCGCCCATGCGCCTGTCCGGCCTGGAGCCTGTCCACATCGGCCAGGGCACGCTGTTCGTCAACGTGGGCGAACGCACCAACGTGACGGGCTCGAAGGCCTTCGCCCGCATGATCCTGGAAGGTCGCTTCGAAGATGCGCTGTCGGTCGCGCGCCAGCAGGTCGAAAACGGCGCCCAGGTGATCGACATCAACATGGACGAAGCCATGCTCGACAGCAAGGCCGCCATGGTGCGCTTCCTGAACCTGATTGCCGGTGAACCGGAAATCGCGCGGGTGCCCATCATGATCGACTCGTCCAAGTGGGACGTGATCGAGGCGGGCCTCAAATGCGTGCAGGGCAAGGGCATCGTCAACTCGATCTCGCTCAAGGAAGGCGAGGCCAACTTCAAGGAACAGGCCAAGCTGGTCAAGCGCTACGGCGCCGCAGCGGTGGTCATGGCCTTTGACGAACAGGGCCAGGCCGACACGTATGCGCGCAAGATCGAGATCTGCGAACGCGCCTACCGCATCCTGGTCGACGAGGTCGGTTTCCCGCCTGAAGACATCATCTTCGACCCGAACATCTTCGCCATCGCCACGGGCATCGAAGAGCACGACAACTACGCGGTCGACTTCATCGAGGCCACGCGCTGGATCAAACAGAACCTGCCGGGCGCCAAGGTGTCGGGCGGCGTGTCCAACGTGTCCTTCAGCTTCCGTGGCAACGAGCCGGTGCGCGAGGCCATCCACACCGTGTTCCTGTACCACGCCATTCAGGCGGGCATGGACATGGGCATCGTCAACGCCGGCATGATCGGCGTGTACGACGACCTGGACGCCCATCTGCGCGAACTGGTGGAAGACATCGTGCTCAACCGCAAGCCGGTGTTCAAGGATGGCGAAGACACCAGCCTGACCCCCACCGAGCGCCTGCTGGCCATTGCCGAGCAGGTCAAGGGCGCGGCCAAGGACGACAGCGCCAAGCTCGCCTGGCGAGGCACGGCCGAGCACCCTGCCCCGGTTGAAGAACGCCTCAGCCACGCCCTGGTGCACGGCATCACCGACTTCATCACGGTCGACACCGAAGAGTGCTGGCAGAAGATCAAGGCCGGTGGCGGCCGCCCGCTGCACGTGATCGAAGGCCCGCTGATGGCCGGCATGAACACCGTGGGTGACCTGTTCGGTGCAGGCAAGATGTTCCTGCCGCAGGTGGTGAAGTCGGCCCGCGTGATGAAGCAGGCCGTGGCCCACCTGGTGCCCTACATCGAAGAAGAAAAGCGCCAGCTCGAATTGAGCGGCGGCGATGTCAAGGCCAAGGGCAAGATCGTGATCGCCACCGTCAAGGGTGACGTGCACGACATCGGCAAGAACATCGTGACCGTGGTCTTGCAGTGCAACAACTTCGAGGTGGTCAACATGGGCGTGATGGTCCCGTGCAAGGACATCCTCGACAAGGCCAAGGAAGTGGGCGCGGACATCATCGGTCTGTCGGGCCTGATCACGCCCTCGCTGGAAGAGATGCAGTACGTGGCCGCCGAGATGGAGCGCGACGAGTACTTCCGCTCGCGCAAGACGCCCTTGCTGATCGGTGGTGCGACCTGTTCGCGCGTGCACACGGCCGTGAAGATAGCGCCCAACTACAGTGGCCCGGTGGTGTACGTGCCCGATGCCTCGCGTGCCGTGGGCGTGTGCTCCGACCTGCTGAGCCCGGAGCGCCAAGAAGCCTACATCACCGAGCTGAACGCCGACTACGAGCGCGTACGCCAACAGCACGCCAACAAGAAGGCCACACCCATGGTGACGCTGGCCGAAGCGCGCGCCAACAAGGCCCAGGTGGACTTTGCCACCTACACGCCCGAAGCTCCCAAATTCATTGGCCGCCGCGTGTTCAAGAACTACGACCTGGGCGAACTGGCACCGTACATTGACTGGGGCCCCTTCTTTCAGACTTGGGACCTGGCCGGCCCCTTCCCCGCCATCCTCGATGATGCGATCGTGGGAGAAGAAGCCAGGAAGGTGTACGCCGATGCCCAGGCCATGCTCAAGAAGATCGTCGAGGGCCGCTGGCTCACCGCCAATGGCGTGATCGCGCTGTACCCGGCCAACACGGTGCAGGACGACCACATCGAGATCTACCGCGACGAGTCGCGCAGCGAGGTGCTGATGACCTGGTGCCCGCTGCGCATGCAGACCGAGCGCCCGGTGGTCGATGGTGTCAAACGCCCGAACCGCTCGCTGGCCGATTTCATCGCGCCACGCGAAGCCAAGCCCGACTACATCGGCCTGTTCGCGGTGACCGCCGGCCTGAACATCGAGAAGAAGGAAGCCGAGTTCCTGGGCCACGAGGACGACTACTCGGCCATCATGCTCAAGGCCCTGGCCGACCGCCTGGCCGAAGCCTTTGCCGAGCGCATGCACGAGCGCGTGCGCAAGGAGTTCTGGGGCTATGCCGCCGGCGAAGCGCTGGACAACACCGCCCTCATCAAGGAGCAGTACCGTGGCATCCGCCCGGCGCCTGGCTACCCGGCCTGCCCGGACCACACGGTCAAGCGCGAGATGTTCAAGGTACTGGACGCCCACGACATCCACATGCACCTGACCGAAAGCCTGGCCATGATGCCGGCCGCCAGCGTGAGCGGCTTCTACATGGCGCACCCCGAAGCTGCCTACTTCAA
Organism: Aquabacterium sp.; assembly: GCA_016185075.1. Classification (GTDB taxonomy): domain Bacteria; phylum Pseudomonadota; class Gammaproteobacteria; order Burkholderiales; family Burkholderiaceae_C; genus Aquabacterium. Next base: position 6,732 of record JACPOH010000135.1, read on the forward strand.
TGTGGGCAAGATCGCGGGCGACCAGCTTGAGGACTGGGCCCTGCGCATGGGCCTGTCACACGAGCAAGCGGCAAAAGCCCTGGCACCCGTGCTGTGATCGAATTCACGGCTTCGCCGACTTCTTGATGCCGAGCTTGCGTTCGCTTACAAACGACGCAAGATCGCTTCACACCATCCGATAACCCACAGGCAAATTCGTTGCCAGTGGGTCATCGCTCTCGCTCGATCACAACAGATTGAGATCACGACGCAGCGCCATGGCCATTGATAGTCATCGCGATTGCTGCGTCCATGCTTGCTACTGTTTCTTCAAGTTCTCAACGATCAGCTCACTGGCGCCATCTGATGCGGGCGACCGTGCTCGCGCTGAGCTGCAGCCTTGCGGCCTGCGGCGGAGGCGGCGGGGGGGGCGGCGCCAGTGACGGCAGCGCACCGCGTCAAACCATGACCTTGAGCGCGGGCATGATGCCCACGAGCGACGCAGACGCCTTCCGCTTCCTGACACAAAGCTCTTTCGGGCCGACGCCTGATGACGTCGCACGCGTCAAGGCCATCGGTTACGACAACTGGATCGACGAGCAGTTCGGCATGCAGCTGCAGACCACGCATGTGCAGATGGTTGCGGCCACAGCGGTGGCACGCTCGGCGCCATCGCCCAACCCTTACGACGTCAACTACAGCTGGTGGACGCACGCACTGAAAGACCCGGCCCAGTTGCGTCAACGTGTGGCGTTTGCATTGTCGGAAATTTTCGTGGTGTCCACCATGACAGTGGACAACGGACGCACAGTGGCAAGCTACCTTGACATGTTGACAGACATGTCCAACGCCCGCTTTCGGGATCTGCTTGAATCCGTGGCCATGCACCCGGCCATGGGGCAATACCTTTCACACCTGGCCAACCAGAAAGAGGACGCCGTCAGCGGACGGACCCCGGACGAGAACTTCGCGCGCGAGATCATGCAGCTGTTCTCCATCGGCTTGTATGAACTCGATGACAGCGGCACCCCAAAGCTGGTTGAGGGCAAGCCTGTCGAGACCTACAACGCCGATGACATCAAGGGCATGGCCAAGGTCTTCACCGGATTCAGTTGGAACTGGCCCTCGGCGAAGTCCGCCCTGCAATGGTGGCAATGCTTCTGGCGCAACACCAATTGCAGCGATGCCAGCCAGGATGTGACGCGCATGAGCGCCTACGCCCAGGCGCACTCCACATCGACCAAGCAATTTCTCGGCATCACCGTGCCTGCGCAGTCCACCGCCGACCCACAGGCCAGCCTGAAAGCCGCTCTGGATCGTCTCGCCTCGCACCCCAACACGGCACCCTTCATCAGCAAGCAGCTCATACAACGCCTGGTGACCAGCAACCCCAGCAAGGCGTATGTCACAGACATCACGCGTGTGTTCAGAGCAACGGACGGCGACCTCGGTGCAGTGGTCAAAGCCATCTTGTTGCACGACGAGGCGCGTCACCCTCCCGACGAGCTGATACCCACCTACGGCAAGCTGCGAGAGCCGATTCTCCGCATGACCCATCTGATGCGTGCCATCCCGCACACCAGCACGACCTACGCCAACCAGGTCGCTAACGGACAAGTGCCGTTCTACCGCATGGATGACACCAACGACCCGACCAGTGGCCTTGGTCAGACGCCCATGCGCGCCCCATCGGTCTTCAACTTCTTCCGCCCAGGCTACAGCCCGCCACAAACCAACCTCGGCAACGCGGGGCTCGTGGCGCCCGAGATGCAGATCACGAACGAAACATCGGTCCTGGCCTACGCCAACGCGGTAGCCCGTTACATGGACGAAGGCGCGGGCGAATGGCTCAGCGGCAACGGCTTTGACATCAAGTTCGACCTGAGCAAATGGAACAGCCTGGCCGACAGCCCCACGGACCTCGTGAATGCCGTGGCGCAGAGTCTCCTGGGTAAGGCTTTGCCTGCAGACGTCTTCAATGAAGCTGTGGCGACGATCGCGGCGCTCCCTGCCAGCCCTGAGCGGCAACGCCGAGTGCGCATTCAAGCGGCGGTCTTGCTAGTGGCGGTGTCGCCCAACTTCATCATCCAGCAATAAGGACACACCATGACGACCACCCGCAGCCGTCGCGGCTTTCTCCAAGACGCATTTGGCTTTTCCGCCCTGGGTGCTGCAGCACCGCTTGGTCTGAACCTGAGCGCCGTGACCCAGGCCGCCGCGCAGTCCGCCGGCCCTGGCTATCGCGCCTTGGTGTGCGTTTTCATGTCAGGCGGCAACGATGCGTTCAACACCGTGCTGGCCACCGATACCTCATCCTGGAGCGCTTACACCACACAGCGCAAGCCCTCAAGCGGCACGTCCATCGCCTTGATGCCTGTCGGCACCGCTTCGGACAGCAATGCCAGTGGCAGCACGCCAGAAAGGCTGGGGGGGGTCCTGCCCATCGGCGCGTCCAGTCGGGCCGCCAATGCAGGGCGCACCTTTGCCCTGCACCCCGCACTGGCTCAGCTTCAACAGATGCATCAGGACGGTCGTGTGGCCGTGCTGGCCAACGTCGGGCCACTCACGCGACCAACCACCAAGACAGACTGGAATTCAGCGTTGGCCAGCAAGCCCGTGAAGCTGTTTTCGCACAACGATCAGTCATCGACCTGGCAGGCCTTCAAGCCAGAGGGTGCTGGCGAGGGTTGGGCCGGCCTGATGGGCGACGTGCTGATGGGGCTCAACGGACAGGGCCGCAACGCCACGGATGCGCAACTGATCCAACGGTCCTTCACCTGCATGACGCCGACGAGCCTGGGCGTCTGGATGGCGGGACACTCGGTGCGCCCCTATCAAAGCAGCCTCACCGACGTGGCTGGCCTTGGTCGCACCGGGAAGATCTATGACAGCGCACGACTGCAGGCTGGCGTGGCAGCCGTCATGGGCAAGCTCAACACGGGTGGGAGCACCACCGTGTCAACCAACAGTCTATTCGGGGTGGATCATCAGGCCATCGTGCAGCGAGCCTTGCAAGCCAGTGACATGCTCGGCAGCCAACTGGCGCCGCTCGGCACAGGCCCTTGGAGCACCAACGGTGCCACCAACGCCTGGAACGACCCCCTGCTGCAATACGTGAGCCCGGTGAGCGGTGCCACCCGCTTCAACCAGCTGGCCCTGCAGTTGCAGATGGTGGCCAGGTTGATCGACACCAATCGACGCGCCTCGCTGGGCATCAACCGCCAGTTCTTCATGGTGAACCTCAGCGGGTTCGACACGCACAGCGGGCAGATCGCCGGGCATGCAGAGGTGATGGCGCAACTGAACCACGCCATGGCCTACTTCGATCGCGTGCTGGGTGCCATGCCCGCAGGTGACATGCGCTCGCAGGTCACCACCTTCACGGCATCCGAGTTCGGGCGCACGTTCACCAGCAACGGCGACGGCACGGACCACGGCTGGGGCGGGCATCACCTGATCATGGGTGGCGCAGTGATCGGAACCGAGGTGTATGGCACCTTTCCCACCTACAGCACGGCCAATACCAGCGGCGTGTTCAGCAGCCCGGACCAGATCCAGAATGGTGTGCTGATCCCCACCACCTCGGTGGACCAGTACGCCTACACGCTGGGCAAGTGGATGGGCGTGTCGGACAGCAACCTGCGCAGCATCCTGCCCAACCTGAGCCAGTTCAACAGTTCGAGCTACGACCTGGGCTTCATGCGAGCTTGATCCCTGCCCGCATCTTGCCCAATCAGGCCGTCTCTGCAAGCAAAGGCTTGAGATAACGCCCGGTGTGGCTGGCCGGGTGTGCTGCGATGTCTTCCGGCGTGCCTGCAATCAGCAAGGTGCCACCGCCCGACCCGCCCTCGGGCCCCATGTCGATCAGCCAGTCGGCTGTCTTGATGACGTCGAGGTTGTGCTCGATCACGACGATGGTGTTGCCCGCATCACGCAGCTGATGCAGCACCTTGAGCAGCAAGGCGATGTCGTGGAAATGCAGGCCCGTGGTCGGCTCATCGAGGATGTAGAGCGTGCGGCCGGTGTCCCGCTTGGACAGCTCCAGCGCCAGCTTGACGCGCTGCGCTTCACCGCCTGACAGCGTGGTGGCGGCCTGCCCCAGACGGATGTAGCCCAGGCCCACGTCCATCAGCGTCTGCAGCTTGCGCGCAATGGAGGGCACGGCGCTGAAGAAGGCCAGCGCAGCCTCGACCGTGAGGTCCAGAATCTCGTGGATGTTCTTGCCCTTGTATTGCACCTCCAGTGTCTCGCGGTTGTAGCGCTTGCCATGGCAGACGTCGCAAGGCACGTAGACATCGGGCAGGAAGTGCATCTCGACCTTGAGCACGCCATCGCCCTGGCAGGCCTCGCAGCGGCCGCCGGCCACGTTGAAGGAGAAGCGCCCGGCGTTGTAGCCACGCTCGCGGGCAGCAGGCACATCGGCCATCAGCTCGCGGATCGGCGTGAACAGGCCGGTGTAGGTGGCCGGGTTGCTGCGTGGCGTGCGGCCAATGGGGGATTGGTCCACGTTGATGACCTTGTCGAACAGCTCCAGGCCTTCGATCTCGTCGTGCGGTTCGGGCTCGGTATGGCTCTGGTAGAGCTTCTTGGCCACGGCGGCGTACAGCGTGTCATTGACCAGCGTGGACTTGCCGGATCCGGAGACACCGGTCACACAGGTGAAGAGGCCCACGGGGACTTCGACCGTCACGCCCTTGAGGTTGTGGCCCCTGGCATTGACCACACGCAGACGCGCCGTGTCATCCGTGAAAGCATGACGCCTGGCCGGCACCTCGATGCGCAGGGCGCGTGCGAGGTATTGGCCGGTGAGGCTGCCAGCGTTGGCCATGATGTCCGCCGGGCAGCCTTGGGCCAGCACCTTGCCGCCATGTACGCCCGCACCCGGCCCCATGTCGACCACGTGGTCGGCGGCGCGGATCATGTCTTCGTCATGCTCGACCACGATGACGCTGTTGCCCAGGTCACGCAGGTGCTGCAAGGTGCCGATGAGGCGGTCGTTGTCGCGCTGGTGCAGGCCGATGCTGGGCTCGTCGAGCACGTACATCACGCCGGTGAGGCCCGAGCCGATCTGCGAGGCCAGGCGGATGCGCTGGGCCTCGCCGCCCGAGAGCGTGTCGGCGCTGCGGTCCAGGCTCAGGTAGTTCAGGCCTACATCATTGAGGAAGCGCAGGCGCGATCGGATCTCGCTGACCACCTTGGCAGCGATCTCGGCCTTGGCGCCTTGCAGGTGCAGGTGTTCGAAGTAGTGATGGGCCTCGGCCAAGGTCGAGTGGCCGATCTCGTAGATGGCACGGGTGTCGCCCGTGTTGGCATCCAGCAGCTTGACGTGGCGGGCCTCGGTGCGCAGGCGGGTGCCATGGCAATCGGGGCAGGCCTTGGGCTGCTGGTAGCGTGCCAGCTCTTCGCGCACAGCGGCGGAGTCGGTCTCCTTGAAGCGGCGTTCGAAGTTGTGCAGGATGCCTTCGAAGGCGTGCGAGCGCTTGACCTTGCGTTTCTTGCCAGAGGGGCCATCGGCTTCGTACACGAACTCGATTTCTTCGTCGCCCGAACCGTACAGCACCACCTGCTGGATGTGCGCGGGCAGCTCTTCGAAGGGCTGCTCCATGTCCACCTTGTAGTGCTTGCCCAGCGATTCGATGAGGCTGTAGGTGTAGGGGTTGCGACGGTCCCAACCCTTGATGGCGCCGCTGGCCAGGCTCAGCGAGGGGAAGCCCACCACGCGTTGCGGGTCAAAGGCGATCACATGGCCCAGGCCATCACAGGTGGGGCAGGCCCCCACCGGCGAGTTGAACGAGAACAGGCGCGGCTCCAGTTCGGCCAGCGAGTAGCTGCACACCGGGCAGGCGAACTTGGCCGAGCACAGGTGCTCGGTGCCGGTGTCCATCTCGTAAACCAGAGCGCGGCCATCGGCCAGGCGCAAGGCGGCTTCGAAGCTCTCGGCGAGGCGTTGCGCCATGTCAGACCGCACCTTGAGGCGGTCCACCACCACGTCGATGTCGTGCTTCTCGTTTTTGACCAGGGGCTTGAGGTCTGCGGCCTCCACGATCTGGCCGTTGATGCGAAAGCGCACATAGCCTTGCGACTGCATGTCGGCAAACAGCTCGGCATGCTCGCCCTTGCGATCGCGCACCACGGGCGCCAGGATCATCAGCTTGGTGTCCTCGGGCAGGGCCAGCGCCATGTCCACCATCTGGCTGACGCTTTGCGCCTGCAAGGGCTGGTGGTGATCGGGGCAGAACGGCGTGCCGGCGCGGGCATACAGCAGGCGCAGGTAATCGTGGATTTCGGTAACCGTGCCCACGGTCGAGCGCGGGTTGTGGCTGGTGGCCTTCTGCTCAATGGAGATCGCGGGCGACAGGCCCTCGATCACATCCACATCGGGCTTGTCCATCAACTGCAGGAACTGGCGTGCGTAGGCACTCAGGCTTTCCACATAGCGGCGCTGGCCCTCGGCATACAGGGTGTCGAAGGCCAGGCTGGATTTGCCCGAGCCCGACAGGCCCGTGATGACCACGAGCTGGTGGCGAGGCAGATCGAGGTCGATGTTCTTGAGGTTGTGGGTGCGCGCCCCGCGGATCTGGATCAGGGGGTTGTCGCCCCGGGGCCGTGGGGACGTTGGCCGGGCGGGCTCACCGGGTTGGCGAGGCGCAGGGGGCTGGGCGACAGCTTCAGGGGAATCGGGGCGAGGCATCGGTGGATCGGAGCAAGAAGAATGCCCTGAGGGCCCGGCGGGCGTCGGACACTCGGCAAAAAAGCAACCGATCATGATACGTCGGCTTCGATGAGGGGCGCTACCGCGGGGTCAGCTTGCGGAGGCAAGCCGCCTCATGCGAAGGGGTAGCGCAACAGGATGGTGGCAGCGAGCGTCTGCGCCGCTCCTGACGCGGGGCACCTCCGTGCCACGCGCCGTTTGCCTCGTCAACACCAGCCTGCCCATGCCCCAAGCCAGGACACCGCGAATGGTCGCTTCGCATCCGCTCGCCACCACCATCCCGCGACACGCTCCCGCGTTGCACGAATGAATGCGGGCGAGCTACCGCTCGCCCTGACGAGGCACCACTGGGTGCATCGAGACCGGGTGAATTGGGTGGGCGGCTGAAGCGACCATTCGCGGCGTCCTGGCTGGTGCACCACTTGGCTCGTGTTGACGAGGCCTGGGCGGCCGAACTCGGTAGCGGCCCGCGTCAGGAGCGCCAGCCGCCCACCCGGTTCACCTGGTCATGCTCGGTCGAAGCACGCCAACTTACGCGCAAACAAACACCCCTGCAGCAAGCTCAAGGCTTGCTGGCCACGCTCTGAGGCGCCATCAGGTTCTTCACGAAGAATGCCGTCTGCTTGGCCACCACCTGCTCGAACAGCGGGCCGGTGTAGGGCGAGAAGTGATCGGCCCCCTTGAGCTCGACGTACTCGCCATGTGGCACCGACTTGGCCACTTCACGCACCTTGGCCACGGGGATCAGGCCGTCGTTTTCAGCCGCCACGATGAGCGTGGGGGCCTGGATGTCCTTGGCGTAGCTTCCGGGCGAGAAGAAGGGCAGGCTCATGAACACCCGTGCGGCCACCTTGTTTTCGGTCTCCCCGACACTGGCAGGCACCAGCTTCTTGTAGCCCTCGGCGCACTCCGGGCAGATCAGGGCCGCAAAGCCGTCAGGCGAGATCACGGG
>JACPOH010000136.1 GCA_016185075.1 Aquabacterium sp.
ACCCTGCAAGGCAAGGGCGCCTTCCTGTACCACGACCCCTGCCACACGCCCATGAAGCTGCAGGACCCGATGAAGACCGTCAAGGCCCTGGTGGGTGATGGTGTCGTCAAGTCCGACCGTTGCTGTGGCGAGGCGGGCACGCTGGCCGTGAACCGCCCGGACATCTCCACGCAGATCCGCTTCCGCAAGGAGGAGGAGATCCGCAAGGGTGAGGCGGCCTTGCGTGACAAGGGCCTGATCGGCCAGAAGGACAACGTCAAGGTCCTGACCTCCTGCCCTGCCTGCCTGCAGGGGCTGAGCCGTTATGTGGACGACACGCAAAACGGCCTGCTGGAAGCCGACTACATCGTGGTCGAGATGGCTCGGCAGATCCTGGGCGAGAACTGGATGCCGGATTACGTGGCGCAAGCCAACAATGGCGGCATCGAGCGCGTGTTGGTCTGACCCACCCCCTGCGTGCTTCGCACGCCCCCCTCAAGGGGGCAACGCCAGCAGACCGGCACAGCCGGATCTGCGGCGTTCGCTGGATCGAGGGTGGTGGCATGCAATGTGTTGTGCTTTCAGAACTGATGGAATCAGATGGGACAACTTGATACTTCGCGTGTGGTGGGTTGCGAGCTGTGCACGCAGGATGGCGGCGTGCTCGTCGTGCGCACGGACAAGCTGCGCGTGATCCGCGCGCTGGACGACGACCACCCGGCCTTCTACCGCGTGATCTGGAACGACCACGTGGCCGAGTGGACGGACCTCGTCCCCGAAAACCGCAGCCACATCATGCAGGCCGTGGCCAAGGTCGAGACGGTGCTGCGCGAGGCCTTGAGCCCGACCAAGGTCAACCTGGCCTCGCTGGGCAACATGGTGCCGCACCTGCACTGGCACGTGATCGCCCGCTTCGACTGGGATGCCCGCTGGCCCGCGCCGGTGTGGGCGCCCAAGCAGCGTGAGGTAGAGGGCGCGAGCCAACGCCTGGCCCTGCCCCTGGCCGAACTTGACGCCCTGGTGGCCAGCGCCCTGCAGGCGCGCTGAGCCAGGCCGACTTCAAACTGACGTGCTATCGGCGGCCGCCCCTGGCTCGCCGCTGTGCTGGCGCCGCGCCAGCTGGCGCTCCATGCGCACGTAGTGGCCCACCATGTGGGCCAGCCCATCCACCAGCTCGTCATACGTGATGGGCGGGTTCGGGTCCGACATGTGGCGGATCACGGTGAACATCCCCGCGTTGACGAAGATGTAGCTCATGGCCGCAAAGCGCTGCATGCCCGCGTATTGCGGGTTGTGCAGCAGGTACTGCACGATGATGTCGCCCAGCGAGCGGGACACGTCGGTCAGATCAAAGCGGAAGTCCGCGTTGAACACCTCGCGGGCGTACTTCAGGTAGCGCTGCTCGTCGCGCAGCAAGAGCGCCTGCACGTCGTACAGGAGGATCGGAATGGCCTCCACCACCGGCATGCGCACGATGCGTGGCGTCAGGGGCTGCAGCACGCCGATGAGGTCGCGCACGAAACGGTCGCGCATGGCCTCGTAGATCGCTTCCTTGTTCTTGAAGTACTCGTACAGCGAGCCCACGCTGACCCCGGCGATGTCGGCGATGTGGGTAGTGGTCGTGCCCGCCAGCCCGTGTCGGCCCAGGCTGATGAAGCCCGCGTCCAGGATGGCTTCGACGGTGGACTTGGCACGTTGCTGTCTGGGGGTGCGTTGCATGGACGACGTTCTGGATCAAGGGATCGACAAGGATCCGAATTGAATCCGAATAAACATTCGGAACAAACTGGCGCTGATTATCGTGCACGTCACGTGAACGTGCCACTGATCGCGTCACCTTCAGTACGGAGACTTTCCAGCCATGTCCGAAACGGTCGCACCACGCCCCCTCACCGGCGCCCAGGTGGGCATCCCGCCCCGCCACATCGATTTCAAGTTCTCTCGCGATGCGCACCGCTACTTCTTCTACGACAACAACCCGCTGGCCAGCCTGTTGTTCGTGGTGTTCTCCGGCGCCTTCCCGCCGGGCGAGCGCTTCTTCATGGAGTCGGTGCGCCACTTCCGCGACCAGATCACGGACCCGGTTCTGAAAGCCCAGGTATCAGGCTTCATGGGGCAGGAAGCCTTGCATGGTCGCGAGCACGAGCGGCTTAACGAGCTGTTCCGCGAACGCGGCCTGGATGTGGACCTGCCAGCACGCTACGTGCGATTCGGTCTGCGCCAGCTGGAGCGCTTCTCGCCTCGGCTGCAACTGGCCTGCACGACCATGATGGAGCACTTCACCGCGCACCTGGCCGAGGAGTGGCTCACCAACAAGGCCCTGACCGACTCCTCCGACCCGGAGATGCTCAAGCTCTGGTTCTGGCACGCACTGGAAGAGCTGGAGCACAAATCGGTGGCCTACGATGTGTTCGAGCTCATCGGTGGCACACAGAAAGAACGCAAGCAGGCCGTCTGGCTGGTGGGCCTCTTCGTGATGCCGGCTGTCGTGGCCGCCTGGCTGCGCCTGCTGATCAAGGAGGGGCACCTGTTCAACCGCGCCGAAAACCGCCGCGGCTACCAGGCCCTGTTCGGGCGTCGTGCGCTCATCAGCAATGTGCTGCGCCACATGCCCAAGTTCTGGCGCCGCCAGTTCCACCCGAAACAGCAACAGACCCAGGCGCTGGAAGAGGCCTGGCGCAACAGGCTGTTCGGGCCGAACGGCGAACTCAATGACGTGTACCGCAACCCCGTCAAAGCCGCCGGTTGAAGCCTCTCTCTCCACCAAGACAAACGGGCCCGTGAGGGCCCGTTTTGTCGTTTCGGATCAAGCGCTTCGCATCACTTGTAGATGCCGCCGCACACCACGGTCTCGTCCAGCTTTTCGCAGTACATGCTCTTGGGCTCGATCTTCTTGGTTTCGGGGTTGGTGAACTTGTAGTCCTGCCAGAAAGTGCCATGGGTCTTGGCCATGTCGACGCGCTCCTTCACGAAGGCCTTGCCGTCGATGTCCTTGAGCTCGATGAGGTTCTTGCCCACCATCTTCGCATTGGCACCGTGTGCGCGCACCACGCCGTCGAGCCCGTACACCACCAGATACAGGTCTTGCTGGTGCCAGGTCGCGTTGGCCTTGTCACCGATCTCCGCATAGACCTTGTCCGCGCCCGATGATTTGATGGCCGCCACGCCCTTTTTCACCATGGCGGCGATGAGGTTCTCGGGAATGCCACAGAGACCGAAACCCCCTGCGGCGATGGTGATTCCGTCCTTCAACAGGCCATCCCAGGCCGACACGGCGTCGGCGTGGACCTTACTCATTGCTGATCCCCTTGTAGTCGGCGACGGCGTGGGCCGCTTCCATCCCATGCGCTCCCCGACCTGAGCCAGCCCACGGATGTAGGTTGCCTCGATGGCAGAAGTCATTTCGGGCGCGGGGCGCATGGCCTCGGCCGGGATTTCCATCACGTCGCTCACCGAGTCCACCACCACACCGATGGTGCGCTGCCCGATGTGCAGGATGATCGACACGGTGAAGGCGTTGTACTCTGCGGCAGAGCAACCAAAGCGCATACGCAGGTCGACGATAGGGACAATCGTGCCGCGCAGGTTGACCACCCCTTTGAGGAAGTGCGGTGCGTTGGCGATGCGCGTGGGGTTTTCATAGCCACGGATTTCCTGCACCTTCAGGATGTCGATGCCGTACTCTTCATCGCCCAGGCGGAAGGTCAGGTACTCGCGTGCCAGATCGGCTTGCACGTCCAGTTTTTCCATCATGCCCATTGCATGCTCTCCTGTTGAACTCAGTGACGCGAGCGGCGCACGAGGCTGCCCACGTCCAGAATCAAGGCCACCCGGCCGTCGCCCATGATGGTGGCACCCGACACGTCATTGACCTTGCGGTAGTTGGTTTCGAGGTTCTTGACCACCACCTGTTGTTGCCCCAGCAGTTCGTCAACCAGCAGCGCCACGCGGCCACTCTCGGCTTCGACGACCACCATGATCCCGCTGTTGTGCTCCCAGTCGAATCGGGGCACCTGGAAGACCTTCTCCAGCTCGATCACCGGCATGTACTCATCGCGCACTTCCACCACGCGGCCTGAGCCACCGATGGTCTTGACCATTTCCTCGCTGACCTGGAAGGACTCGACCACCGAGGACAGCGGCAGGATGTAGACCTCTTCGCCCACACCCACGCTCATGCCGTCCATGATGGCCAGGGTCAGCGGCAGGCGAACCGCCACGCGCATGCCATAGCCTTCGGCCGAGTCAATCTCGACCGTGCCACCCAGCGAGGTGATGTTCTTCTTGACCACGTCCATGCCCACACCGCGGCCGGACACATCGGTCACGGTTTCGGCGGTAGAGAAACCCGGCGCGAAGATCAGGTTCCAGACTTCGGAGTCGGTCAGGCTGTCGGGTGCATCAATGCCCTTCTCGCGGGCTTTGCGCAGCAGCTTCTCGCGAGACAGGCCACGGCCGTCGTCACGCACTTCGATCACGATGGAGCCGCCCTGGTGCGAAGCAGCCAGGGTGATGGTGCCCACTTCAGGCTTGCCAGCCGCCAGGCGGTCTGCGGGCATTTCGACACCGTGGTCGCAGGAGTTGCGCACCAGGTGGGTCAGGGGGTCGGTGATCTTCTCGACCAGGCCCTTGTCCAGTTCGGTGGCTTCACCCTGGGTGACCAGTTCGACCTTCTTGCCCAGCTTGTTGGCCAGGTCGCGCAGCATGCGGGGGAAGCGGCTGAACACCGTCGACATCGGAATCATCCGGATCGACATCACGGCCTCTTGCAGGTCGCGGGTGTTGCGGTCCAGATCGGTCAGGCCGGTCACCAGTTGCTGGTAGACGACCGGGTCCAGACCACGGCTGTTTTGCGCCAGCATGGCCTGCGTGATCACCAGTTCGCCTACGAGGTTGATGAGCTGGTCGACCTTCTCCACCGACACGCGGATGGTCGAGGCTTCGAGGGCTGCAGCGGGCTTGTCGGCCTTGGGGGCCGCCGGCTTGGCCGCAGCCGCGGCAGGCTTGGCTTGTTGCGGCTCGGCTGCCGACGAGGCAGCGGGTGCGGCCTGGCTGGCCGAAGGCGCACCGGGCGCATCGTCAAAGAACCCATAACCCTTCTCGGGTGCGGCGGCAACCGGTGCGGCCGGTGCAGCAGGCGCGGCGGCCTCAGGAGGGTCGAAGAAACCGTAGCCAGGGTCCTTGGCCGGAGCGGCAGCCACGGCCGCGTCGCCATAGGGCAAGAAGGCCACTTGCTCGCGCGACACATGGAAGGTGAACAAATCCAGCAGCTCGGATTCGGCCGAGGCGGTGTCCACCTTGAAGCGGCGCACGTTCGGTGCGGCAGGGTCGTTGGGCAGGGGCTCGATGGTGCCCAGGTCCGTGATTTCCTTGAACAGCTCCACCAGGTTGTCGGCTTGCGACAGGTCGCTCAAGGGTCCCACGCGCAGCTCGACGGTGCGCTTGCCCGTGGTCGGGGCTGCTGCGGCAGCGGCGGCAGGCGCCTTTGCAACCGGCGCCTCCTGTTTCACGATGGGCGCAGCAGCCACTGCCGCCGCGGCGGGCGGTGCTTCGCCGGCCACCATGGCGCGGATGTTGAACAGCAGCTCGGTGGTGTCCACCTCTTCGCCGCCGGAGCCCTGATGGCGAGCCAGCATGGCCTTGAGCGCATCGCCAGATTGCAGCAGCACATCCACCATGGGCGGTGTGGGGATCAGTTCATGGCGGCGCAGCTTGTCGAGCAGCGTTTCCATCTGGTGCGTCAGCTCGGCCACGTCGCTGAAACCGAAAGTGGCGGCGCCGCCCTTGATGGAGTGCGCGCAGCGGAAGATGGCGTTCATCTCCTCGTCGTCGGCGGCGGTGATGTCCAGCTCCAGCAGGAGCTGTTCCATGTTCTCGAGGTTCTCGCCGGCTTCTTCGAAGAAGACCTGATAGAACTGGCTCAGGTCAATGCCTGCTGCCGAGCTGTTGTCAGTGCTTGTATCTGCCATCTCTGACTCCTGATGTTCGTCGCGATGCCTGTCAACCTGGCACGGGCCCGGTTAACGGATCACCTTCTGGATCACTTCGATCAGCTTGGTCGGATCAAAGGGTTTGACCAGCCAGCCGGTTGCACCGGCGGCGCGGCCAGCCTGCTTCATCTGATCGCTGGACTCGGTGGTCAACATCAGGATCGGCGTTGTCTTGAACTGGGGGGTTTCGCGCAGCTTCTTGGTCAGGCTGATGCCATCCATGCGGGGCATGTTCTGGTCAGTCAGCACCAGGTCGAAACTGCGTCCCTGTGCCTTCTCGTAGGCGTCCTGGCCATCAACGGCCTCGACGACGTTGTAACCAGCGCTCTTGAGCGTGAAGGAAACCATTTGACGCATGGATGCAGAATCGTCGACGGCAAGGATCGAGTGCATGTCGCTCTCCGGTGCTTAATTGAAGGCTTGTTGGCAGGCTGAAAGGGGTAAACCAGTCAATAGGCGGACGTTATTTCGGCTGGTGGTACGGCTTCTTTAGAACAACTCCACCGAACCGGCGTCCACCTCGTCCTGGGTGACCGGGTTCGGTTTCATGGGGGCGTCGTCCACCACCGCGACGCCATCGGGATCGTCGTCCCCCAGCGCATCTCGGGCAATCTGGTCGGCGCAATTACGCAAACGCTTGTTCGTGTGGGCGATCAACTGGGTCGCCATGTCCTGAAACTGCAGGGCGGTGACGGTCTTGTAGAGCGTCTGCCTCACGGCCTGCAAATGCGGCGTGACCTCATGGCCCAGGTCGATGACCTCGCCGAGCTGGCCGGCCGTCCCGTGAAACCCTTCCATGAGGACTTCACAGGCGTCATCCAGCAGCCGCTGAAGGCGCTCCAGGTCGTTCTGAGCGGTCATCAAGTGGTCTTGCAGCTCGGCTGCCAACATCAAGGGCAGTTCCGGCGGCGGTGTGTCGACGGGATCGTCGTAGCTCATCTTGGCTCCACTCAACCAGGTTATGGACGGACCGCCTTTGACCAGACGGCATGGCACAAGGACGTTGTCGGCCGAATTCGGTTGATCCTTAATACCGGAATCAATCAGATCACGCGGCTTTGCCAGTTGTTAGAATTTTTCGCATTTCCCGGTCAGAGGTGCTCACAATGACACGGGAAAACTTGGCGCAAATCGCCAGATCGAACCAGCGAAGGAAGTCCGTGTCCGATATGCCCCCGTTGACGGATCCCGCCCAGACCGGTGTCACCAGCATGGCGCCCGTGAGGCTGCGTGTCCTGCACCTGGAAGACAACGACGAAGACCACGCCCTGGTCGCCATCCACCTGCGCCGCGGCGGGATCAACGCCGACATCGTGCGGGTCGAAAACGAGGCCTCGCTCATCGAAGCCCTGGAGCAGGACTGGGATCTCATCCTGTCGGACTACAACCTGCCCGGCTACTCCGGTCTGGCGGCACTGGACAAGGTTCGCTCCCTGGGCAAGCTGGTGCCCTTCATCCTGGTGTCCGGCGAGATCGGCGAGGACATCGCCGTGCAGGCCATGCGCAACGGCGCCAACGACTACCTGCTCAAGAGCAACCTGGCCCGCCTGGCACCCGCCGCCCTGCTGGCCATCGAGGCCAACCGCACCCGCATCGCCAAACAACGCGCCGACCTGGCTTTGAGCCGATCGCGCCAGCAACTGCGCGAACTCGCCCAGCACCTCCAGACCAGCATCGAGCAGGAGCGTGCCGCCATCGCCCGCGAAATCCACGACGACGTCGGGGGCGCGCTGACGGCCGTCAAGTTCGATCTGGCCTGGATCGCCCGCCACGCCGGTTCACCAGAGATCGCCGAGCGGGTGCAGCAGGCCTTGGAGTCGGTCGGGCACGCCCACGAGGCCAGCCAGCGCATCATGCACAACCTGCGCCCCGCCATCCTGGAGCAAGGCCTGGTGGCCGCGCTGCAATGGATGAGCGACCGCTTTGCCAAACGCACCGGCTTGAACGTCACCTTCCGCACCAGCCATGAAAAGCTGCAGCTGGCGCCCGGTGTGCCCCTTGTGGCCTACCGGTTTGCCCAAGAAGCGCTGACCAATGTCTCCAAACACGCACAGGCCAGCAAGGTCAGCGTTGATCTGACGCAGGCCGGCGGCGTCCTGTCCATCGAAGTGACTGACAATGGCAGAGGCTTGAATGCCGAGGATCTGGCCAAGGCCCGCTCCTTCGGCATCCGGGGCCTGCATGAACGCGCTGAAACGGTGGGCGGCTGGGTGGACATCAGCAGCAACCCGGACTGCACCACCCTGATCCTGTCAGTGCCCCTGTCTGGCCCGGAAAACGGTTTCATCGATCGACTGTTGCCCGATCTGGAAGCCAGCACGCTGGGCAACGAGGCTGACCCTGACGACCCCACGGTATGGGGCAAACTATGATCAAAGTCATTCTCTGCGACGACCATGCCCTGATCCGACGCGGGATCCGCGACACGCTGGCCGATGCACCGGACATCGACGTGGTGGGGGAAGCCGCCGATTACGGCGAGCTGCGCACCCTGCTGCGCGACAAGACTTGTGATGTGCTCGTGCTGGACATCAACCTGCCCGGCCGCAGCGGCCTGGACGTGCTACACGTGCTCAAGGAAGAAGGCAGCACGCTCAAGGTGCTGGTGGTCTCGATGTACCCTGAAGACCAGTACGCCATGCGGGCGCTGAAAGCCGGTGCCTCGGGCTACCTGAACAAGGGCAGCGACGCCGCGCAGATCGTGGCGGCCGTGCGCACGGTGGCGCAGGGCAAGAAGTACGTGACGCCCGAGATGACGCTGATGCTGGTGGAAAACCTCACCGCACCGGCCCAGGAGGACGCCCACCAGAAGTTGTCTGACCGCGAACTGCAGACCCTGGTGATGATCGCGTCGGGCAAGCGCCTGTCGGACATCGCCGAGCAGTTGCTGCTGAGCCCCAAGACCGTGAGCGTGTACCGCGCCCGCGTGCTGGAAAAACTCGGCCTGACCAACAACTCCGATTTGATCGCCTACGCGATCCGCAACGGGCTGGTCTGAGCCTTATTCGATGGGCGTGAGCTTGGCCACGCTTAGCATCAGCCACTTCGTGCCGTGGCGCCCGAAGTTGACCTGCACGCGGGCATCCGGCCCACTGCCCTCCAGCGTCAGCACCACACCTTCGCCGAACTTGTTGTGGAACACGCTCTGGCCCACACGCAAGCCACCCTCGGTCTTGGCCTGAGCCATCTTGGTGGGCAACGGTGCGGTCAGGTCCTTGAAATCGTCTTCCTTCCTGGCGCCGTGGTACTGCCCGCCGTAACCACCGCGGCTGCCGCCCGCATAGCCACCAGCGTAGCCACCTGAAGCACCACCCGAACGATAAGGCTGCGCCCCGGCCCCCACCATCGAGCCCATGCCCTTGCCGCTGGCCCAGGCATCGTTGTAGGACTTGGCAAAGCCCGAGCCAAAACCCTGGTTGCGCGGCGTGAGCCACTTGAGCGCGCTCTCGGGCAACTCGTCCAGGAAGCGGCTCTTGATGTTGTAGCGCGTCTGGCCATGCAGCATGCGCGTCTGGCTGAAGCTGATGTGCAGGCGCTGGCGGGCGCGCGTGATGGCCAC
>JACPOH010000137.1:0-20300 GCA_016185075.1 Aquabacterium sp.
TGTGCGCGACGATCAGGCGCTCGCCGATTTCTTTCACGCGGCGCTCACGGAACTCGATCACTTCTGGGAAGTTGTGGCCGGTGTCCACGTGCACGAGCGGGAAGGGCAGCTTGCCTTCGAGTTTGCCTTCGGCGTTCTTCATCTTGAAGGCCTTCTCGGCCAGATGCAGCACCACACAGGAGTCCTTGCCGCTGGAGAACAGCAGGCCAGGGCGCTCGAAACTGGCGGCCACTTCGCGCAGGATGAAGATGGCTTCTTCTTCCAGCGCGTCCAGGTGGCGGTGGTCCACATCCGCCAGCAATTGGTTCACATCAGTCATAGCTTCAATCTACTTTCAAATCTCCTGGCCTTCTGACGTCATCACCCGTGAACGGTGTTCACGGGCGCTGAGGCCAAACAGCCATCGTCTCGCTTCGCGATCCGTGCGCCGCTTACGCGTCGCCGTCGTGCTGCTTGACATGCAAGCCGCACTCTTTGCTGTTTTCATCCTCCCACCACCAGCGGCCGGCGCGGAAGTCCTCCCCCACGGCGATGGCGCGGGTGCTGGGCTCGCAGCCGATGCTGGGCATGAACTGGTCATGCAGCGGGTTGTAGGGCACGTGGTTGACGGACACGTAGTGCCACACATCGCCCCAGGTCCAGTCGATCATGGGGTTGAACTTGGCGCGGCCCTTGTCGTCCTGTTCGCGTGCGGCCATGTCGCCACGGTTGTTGGACTGTTCGCGGCGCAGGCCGGTGATCCACGCTGTGCGATCAGCCAGCATGCGGCTCAGCGGCTCCAGCTTGCGGATGCCGCAGCAGGCCTTGCGCAGGTCGATGCTTTCGTACATGGCCTTCTCGCCGTTCTTCTGAACGAACTCGATCACGGCTTCAGTCACGGGCTTGTAGACCTCGACGTGGATGCCTGCGTCGGCATAGTGTGTCTCGATCGTGCCGATCAACGAGGCTGTCTCGGGGTGCAGCTTGCCGGTTTCCAGCGTGCCAATGGCAATGGGCAGGCGGTAGCGGGCGATCAGATCGGTCACGATCATGTCTTCCACGCCCAGGCTGGTGGCTTGGACGACCTTGCCGTTGTGCTCGATGGCCGCCGCCTTGAGCAGCTCGATCGTGGCATGCACCTTGTCGGCGTAGGTCGGGCTCGGGTTGTTGTACAAACCGATGGCAGAACCAGCAGGCGCCGCGCCGCCGATCAGCGACGACACGCCGCCCAAAGAAGAGGATTCGCTCATGTCAGCTCACTCCATGTGATGCAGCTCAGGCTGCGCGACCAAACACGGGCTTGGTCACCTTGACGTCACCCTGGTAGTGGCCGCGGGCGGCAAAGAAGCCCAGTGCGCGTTCGGCAGCCGCACGATCCTGGTCGGCACGCAGCACCACGGCGTCGAAGCCCGAGCGCGACAGCAGGGGCATCATGTCCACCAGCACCTCGCCGGTGGCGCGGATCTCGCCGCTAAAACGGTAGCGGGCGCGCAGGATGTGGGCCTGGCTGTAGGCGCGGCCATCCACCCACTTGGGGAACTGCAGCACCACCAGCGACAGCTTGGCCGCATCGGCTTCCAGCACCTCGATGTCGGTGTCATTGGGCAGGATCACGCCCACTGGCTTGTAATCCGCAGAGCCTTGTGCAGGCCATTGCTCGCGCACGGCATGCCACTGGCCCAGCGTCAGCAGGCTGTGGCTATTGATGGGGGGGTGGGACATGGGGCCGTCTTCGCCGCCAACCGTGTGCCACTGGTCATGATGAGGATCGATGAATTTCATGGTGTGTTTTCTCCGTGCATCGAGCCTGATCAGGCTGCTTTGGCCGAATCCTTGGCGGTCGTGCGGCGAACTGCATTGGCCGCGGCTTTGAACGGGTCGATGCCAATGCGCTTGACGGTGTCGATGAACTTCTCGTTGGCCGCGCGCTGGCCCTTGTAGGTTTCGATCACGGCTTCGATCACGTCGGTGACTTCGTCTGCTGCAAACGACGGGCCGATCACCTTGCCTGCCACGCTGGTGGGCGCGTGATCCGAGCCGTCCGACCCGCCGAGGGTGACCTGGTACCACTCGGTGCCGTCCTTGTCCACGCCCAGGATGCCGATGTGGCCCGTGTGGTGGTGGCCGCAGGAGTTGATGCAACCCGAGATGTGCAGGTCGATGTCGCCGATGTCGTACAACTCGTCCAGATCCTGGTAGCGCTCGATCAGCTCGTTGGCGATGGGGATGGAGCGGGCGTTGGCCAGGGCGCAGAAGTCGCCACCCGGGCAGGCGATCATGTCAGACAGCAGGCCCAGGTTGGCCGAGGCCAGCGTGGCCGCCTTGGCGGCTTGCCACAGCGCAAACAACTGGTCTTCGCGCACAAAGGGCAGCAGCACGTTCTGGTCATGCGTCACGCGCAGCTCGCCGCAGCTGAACTGGTCGGCCATGTCGGCAATCGCATCCATCTGCGCGTCGGTCACGTCGCCAGGCGCCTGGCCCACGCGCTTGACCGACAGGTGCACGCAGCGGTAGCCCTGCACCTTGTGGCCCTTGACATTGCGCTCCAGCCATTTGCCGAACTGCACCTTGTCAGCATCAGACGCGTCAGCAGGCAGACCGTTGCCAGAAGGCGTGTAGGCCTTGACCGACTCGGGGTAGCGGAAGCCCGCGTTCACGCGATCGAACTCGGCTTGCGGGATGATGTGGGCGGCACCGTCCAGGTCACGCGTCAGGATGTCGCTGAATTCCTGGTTGACCTGATCGAAGAACTTCTGGCCTTCTGCCTTGACCAGGATCTTGATGCGGGCCTTGTACATGTTGTCGCGGCGGCCATAGCGGTTGTACACGCGCACGATGGCCTCGATGTAGACCAGGATCTGCTGCCAGGGCACAAAGCTGTTGATCACGGTGCCGGTGATGGGCGTGCGGCCCATGCCGCCACCCACGATCACCTTGAAGCCGACTTCGCCCGCTTCATCCTTGACCAGTTGCAGGCCGATGTCGTGCCAGTAGATGGCGGCACGGTCTTCCTTGGCGCCGCTCACGGCGATCTTGAACTTGCGGGGCAGGAAGGCGAACTCGGGGTGCAGGGTGGACCACTGACGCAGCACTTCGCAGTAAGGGCGTGCGTCGATGATCTCGTCTTCAGCCACGCCCACCATGGCGTCAGCCGTGATGTTGCGGATGCAGTTGCCCGAAGTCTGGATGCCGTGCATGTTGACTTCGGCCAGCAGGTCCATCACGTCGGCGCTCTTGGCCAGCGGGATCCAGTTGTACTGAACGTTCTGGCGCGTCGTGAAGTGAGCGTAGCCGCGGTCGTACTCGCGGGCGATCTTCGCCAGCTGGCGGATCTGCTTGCTGGACATCTCGCCATAGGGCACGGCCACGCGCAGCATGGGTGCGTGGCGCTGGACATACCAGCCGTTTTGCAGACGCAAGGGACGGAACTCGTCATCGCCCAGCTTGCCAGCCAGGTTGCGCTCCAGCTGGTCGCGGAATTGAGCCGCGCGCTGGCGGACGAACTGTTTGTCAAATTCGGTGTACTGATACATGGCAAGTCTCCCGCACTCAAGCAGGGTGTCGATGTGTCAAGGTGCGCCTGGCACATCCCCGAAGGGATACTGTGCTGCGGCCGTTCTCGTTGTGAATCAAGCGGTCAGCAAAACCTTCTTGGCAGCAAGGACCAGGCAGGCGCAAAGCGCAAAACGCGTGATTGTCTCAGGCAAATGCTTGGTCAGCTTGGCCGATACCCAGATTGCGGGGATCGAGCCCATCAGCAACTCGATGAGCAGCATCCAGTTGACGTTGCCCAGCGATGCATGCCCGATACCGGCGACGATGGTCAGGGGCACGGCATGGGCGATGTCGCTGCCCACCAGGCGTTTCATGTCCAGCCGGGGGTAAAGCAAGAGGATCATGGTGGCACCCAGTGCGCCTGCGCCAATCGAGCTCAAGGAGACCAACACGCCCAGGATGGCGCCACACAGCACGGTCAAAGGCCCGCGGCGCTCGCGGGTGATCCACCGTTCCAGCCAGATCCCGACGCGGTGCCAGACCGGGCGAAACGCCACGGTCACGGCCGTCAGCAGCAGCGCGATGCCCAAGGCGTAGGCCAGGGTGCTGGTGCCACTTTTGTGGATGTCGAACTGGTGCATCGCCACCATCGTGAGCACGGTAGCCGGGATGCTGCCCAGCAAGAGCTTCTTGACGATGTGATAGTCCACATGCCCCTCACGGTGGTGTGCCACCGAACCGGACACCTTGGTGAGCCCTGCAAACCACAGATCGGTGCCGATGGCCACTGCTTTATCGAGACCGAAGACCGAAATCAGCAAAGGCGTCATCAAAGAGCCGCCGCCAACGCCCGTCAGCCCCACAATCGAGCCCACTCCGGCACCGGCAGCAACGGCTGTCCAATCGAAATTCATTGAAACGCTACAGCTTTCTGAACACGCTCAGGCGCGACCTGCCTAGAGCATTGATAGGGAGGCTGAACTGTAGAAAACTTATATATAAATGAAAACAACATTTTTAGAAGTTGTTTATTCTTCATTGGAATATAGAGCGATCCGGCCGCTGGCTTGCATGGGCATCGCATTGGCTCTGAGCGCCTGCAGCGTTTTTCAAGAGCCTCCGGCGCCGACCCCGGCACCTGCGCCCTCGGCCGTGGCGCCCAAGCCGGCACCTCGGCCTCCGAAGATCGGTCTGGCCCTGGGCGGCGGCGCGGCGCGGGGCTTTGCCCACATTGGCGTGCTTCAGGTGCTGGAGGAGCAGGGCATCAAGCCCGATCTCGTGGTGGGTACCTCGGCTGGCAGTGTGGTGGCGACGCTGTACGCTGCCGGCAAGACCCCGGCCGAGCTGACCAACATGGCCATGACGCTGGACGAGTCCACCATCACGGACTGGGTCTTCCCCGGGCGCTCATTGCTCAAAGGTGAGGCGCTCGCCAAGTTTGTGCGCAACCTCACTGGGGGGCGTCAGATCGAAAGCATGCGCCTGCCGCTGGGCATCGTCGCCGCGGATCTGCAAAACGGCCAGCCCATCCTGTTCCGCAAGGGGGATCCTGGCGTCGCGGTGCGCGCGTCCAGCTCGGTGCCGGGTGTGTTCGAGCCCGTCAGGATTGGCGGTCGTGAGTACATCGATGGCGGTGCTGTGTCACCCATCCCGGTGCGTTATGCGAAACAGATGGGGGCAGACGTCGTGATCGCGGTGGACATCTCTGCGATCCCCGAGGGGCAGCCCACCAAGGGCGCAGTCGACATCCTGTTGCAGACCTTCAACATCATGGGGCATGCCATCAGCCAGTACGAGCTTCAGGATGCGGACGTCGTGATGCGCCCCAAACTCGAAGGCATCGGCAGCACGGAGTTCAGCGCGCGGCGTTTGTCCATCCTTGCCGGGCGAGAGGCAGCCTTGATGGTCATGCCTCAGCTCAAGGAGCGCATTGCCGCCAGGACGCGCTGAGTTGCCGAGTCAGCCAGGCTTTTCAGCGCGGCGTGCCAAACGGCGCACCGCTCAGCTTGCTGCCTTCCTTGATGCCACGCCGGGCAAACCAGCCGGTGTTCATCTCCAGCACGAACCGAACCGGTTTGGTCGAGCAGTGCGGGTCCAGGGTCTGCGGCTTCATCTCGTCCACGTTGACCACTGTGCCGTCGTCAGCCACAAAGGCCACCGCCAGCGGGATCAGCGTGTTCTTCATCCAGAAGCACTGCTGCCCTGGGCGCTCGAAAATGAACAACATGCCCTCATTGGCGCCCATGCTGGTGCGGTACATCAGGCCGATTTCATGTTCCTGAGGGGTTTCGGCCACTTCGGCCTTGATGATGTGCATGCCTGCGCCCAGGGTCACGGTCGGCAGGTGTTGCGCACGGTCCTGCGCCTGGGCGGTGAGAGGGGCAAGGCAGCTCAGCGCCGACATGCAGGCGGCGGTGGCGAGCGTTTTCCATCCAGACTGGCCGGCAACTTGAAACACAATCCGAGACATGAACTTGATCCTTGCTAGGGTTAACCCGTAAATTCGTGTAGATTGCCGACCGGTGTCGTCTCAGGCACCCGTCTGGTCGGCCAACGCGCCAGGCAGACTGTAGCAGCCAGCCCGATGACCTCAACGCCTACGCTTTCGCCCACACGCCCGCTCGTGCCCGACCTGACCGCTGCCCAGGTGGCAGGGCTCGACGACCCAGCCCTGATGGCCCACTGCGTGGTCGATGTGCCCCTGGGTAGCAGCCTTCGTCGGATCGGTCTGGGCTTGTCCGGGATGTACTGCGCCGCTTGCTCCATCACCATCGAAGAGGCCATTCTCCGCGTGCCTGGTGTGCGCGAGGTGCAGGTGCAGGCCGCCTCGCAGCGTGCCCGCATCCTGCTGGACCCAGCCCGAACCAGGCTGTCGGAGATCGTCGCTGCCGTTCAGAAGGCGGGTTACAGGGCGTGGCCCGATGCCGCCGCGCGTGCGGGCAACGAGCGCCTGATGGAGCGCCGCAAACTCCTGTGGCGTTTGTCCGTGGCCGCGTTCTGCATGATGCAAATCATGATGGTCACGACCATGCAGTATGTGTCGGGCCCCGAAGCCATTCCCAAGGATCTCTGGAACCTGATGAACTGGGCAGGCTGGGTGCTCAGCCTGCCGGTGATGCTGTTCTCATGCGGGCCGTTCTTCGCAGGTGCCTGGCGTGCGGCCCGGCAAGGCCGAATCGCGATGGACACCCCCGTCGCCTTGGGCATCGCGGCCACCTTCATCACGAGTACAGGCGCAACATTTGGCGGCCAGGCCATCTTCGGACACGAGGTGTATTTCGATTCGCTCACCATGTTCGTGACGTTCCTGTTGGGCGGTCGCTGGATGGAGAGCCGCGCCCGCGAGAAGGTCACGCAGTCGCTGGAGTCGCTTTGCGTGCAGCTGCCGGAGGCGGTCGACCGGGTCATCCAGGCGGACGCCGACTTGGGCGATGTCTCGGCGTCTCGTACCGAATCCGTTCCGATTTCGTCGCTCCAGAACGGAGACAAGGTGCGGGTGGCGGTCGGGCAGGCCTTTCCCGCCGATGGCCAGATCCTGTCAGGGCAAACCGACGTGGACGAGTCTCTGCTGACCGGCGAGTCCCGCGCGGTACGCCGTCGGGCCGGGCAAATGGTGGTGGCCGGTAGCATTAACCTCGGCTCGCCTGTCTGGATGGCGGGCGAGCGCCTCGGGCCTGACACCCGCTACCAGCAGATCGTGTCGCTGGTACAGCAGGCCATGACCGAAAAGCCGGGCTGGATGCGGCAGGCGGACCGCATGGCCGGCCCCTTCTTGTGGGGTGTTCTGGCCCTGGCCGCTGGCAGCGCCATCGCGTGGCAATTCATTGACCCGTCGCGCTCCATCTGGGTGGCTGTTTCGGTGCTGGTGGTGACCTGCCCGTGTGCCTTGTCACTCGCCGCGCCGTCTGCCTTGTTGGCCGCCGCCGGCGCCATGGCCCGCCAGGGCTTGCTGGTGCGTCGGTTGGACGCGCTGGAGGCATTGGCCCATGTCGACCGCATCTATTTCGACAAGACGGGCACGCTCACCGAAGGTGAGTTGCGTGTCGTGGGGGTGGTCAGCACCGGCAGTGGGGTGGCTGTTTCACCAGGTTTGACGAACGCATCCAAGTCGGGATGGCAGAGGGCGGCCGCCTTGGCGTCGCATTCGCAGCACCCCTTGTCACGCTCGCTGGTCAAGGCCGTGCAGGAGGCGGGCGGGTTCGAAGGTCAGGCCTGGCTGGATGTGCGCGAGCTGGCCGGCAAGGGCGTCGAGGCGAATGACGGGCAGGGTGCAACGTGGCGCCTGGGCTCCCGCCACTGGGTGCTGGAAGGCAGCGACCACGCCCTGGATGCCTGGAGCGAGGCGCTGTCCGAGGCCCGGGTCTGGCTGGCAGCCCGCACCGCGGCGGGCGAGTTGGACCCTGCAAGTGTCATCGGCTTCGTGTTTGACGAGGTGTTCCGAGCACAAGCGCGGGCGACGATCGCTCGGCTGAACGCCTTGCATTGCCAGACCGCCTTGCTATCAGGCGACCAGGAAAGTCGGGTAGTTGCTGCGGCGCAACATTTGAGCGACCGAGGGGAACTGGTGATCGCCAAAGCCCACGCCACACCCGAAGACAAGCTTCAGGTGATTGCCCAGGCCCAGTCCCAGTCGCACCGCGTGGCCGTGGTGGGCGACGGCATCAATGATGCGCCGGTGCTCGCCAAGGCCGACGTGTCCATCGCCCTTGACCAAGGTGCCGCATTGGCGCAGTCTCAGGCGGACCTGATCGTCTTGGGGGGGCGTCTGCTGGGCGTGCCGCTGGCGGTTGAAACCGCCAGGCGTGCCATGCGCATCGTCAAGCAGAACCTGGCCTGGGCCGCGCTCTACAACCTCAGTTGCATCCCCCTGGCCCTGATGGGCCTGCTGCCCCCCTGGCTGGCGGGTCTGGGCATGGCGCTCAGCTCGTTGGGCGTGGTCTTGAATGCGCTTAGACTCGGCGCCTCCCGCTCGTAAGGCGGCTGCACCATGGAAATTCTGTACGTCCTGATACCCGTGTCCGTTTTGCTTGTGCTGGCGATCCTGGCTGTGCTGGGGTGGGCGGTCAACAGCGGGCAATTTGAGGACATCGAACAAGAGGGGCTGCGCATCCTGCAACCCGAAGGGCAACAAGATGGGGGCAACGTTGAGCCTCATCAAGATTAGATAGTGGTTTGCCCCCACAATTCAGTCTGTAACAAAGGAGAAGAAGAGATGGCAACCACCCACTCTGCCACGTACAACGATACGGTTGTCCGGCAGTTCGCCATTGCCGCCGTCCTATGGGGCGTCGTCGGTATGGCTGTCGGCGTCCTTATCGCGTCCCAACTGGCATGGCCGGAACTCAATTTCGGTATCCCCTGGCTGACCTACGGTCGCCTTCGTCCCCTGCACACCAATGCGGTGATCTTTGCGTTCGGCGGCTGCGCCCTGTTCGCAACGTCTTACCACGTGGTGCAACGTACCTGCCAGACGCGCCTTTTTGCAGGCCCTCTGGCTTCTTTCACGTTCTGGGGCTGGCAACTGGTGATCCTGCTGGCTGCGCTGTCGTTGCCCATGGGCTTCACCACCGGCAAGGAATACGCCGAGCTGGAATGGCCGATTGACATCCTCATCACGCTGGTGTGGGTGGCTTACGCGATCGTTTTCTTTGGCACGGTGGGTACGCGCAAGATCCGTCACATCTACGTGGCCAACTGGTTCTACGGTGCCTTCATCATCGCCGTGGCCCTGCTGCACATCGTCAACAGTGCTGAAATCCCGGTGATGTCCGCTGGCATCCTGACACCCAAGTCCTACTCGGCCTACGCCGGTGTGCAGGACGCCATGGTGCAATGGTGGTACGGCCACAATGCCGTGGGCTTCTTCCTGACCGCAGGCTTCCTGGGCATGATGTACTACTACATCCCCAAGCAGGCTGGCATGCCGGTGTACTCGTATCGCCTGTCGATCGTGCACTTCTGGGCCCTTATCTTCACATACATGTGGGCCGGTCCTCACCACCTGCACTACACCGCGCTGCCTGACTGGACCCAGTCCGTCGGCATGGTGTTCTCGCTGATCCTGCTGGCACCTTCGTGGGGTGGCATGATCAACGGCATCATGACCCTGTCGGGTGCCTGGTACAAGCTGCGTGACGACGCCATCCTGAAGCTCCTGATCGTGGCGCTGTCGTTCTATGGCATGTCGACCTTCGAAGGTCCGATGATGTCCATCAAGACGGTGAACTCGCTGTCGCACTACACCGACTGGACGGTTGGCCACGTGCACTCTGGCGCACTGGGCTGGGTGGGTCTGATCTCGATGGGTTCGCTGTACTACCTGATCCCCCGCATGTTCGGTCGCACCACGATGTACTCCGTGTCGGCCATCTCGCTGCACTTCTGGGCTGCGACCATCGGCATCGTGCTCTACATCGCTGCGATGTGGATCGCCGGTGTGATGCAGGGCCTGATGTGGCGCGCCGTGAACCCTGACGGCACCCTGGTGTACTCCTTCGTCGAAGGCGTGAAGGCAACCTACCCGTTCTACGTGATCCGCGTGGCCGGTGGCCTGCTTTACCTGGGCGGCATGATCCTGATGCTGTGGAACACGGTGATGACCGCGACCAATGGTCGTGCCGTCAACGCACCGATCCCCCAGCCTGCTCACGCCTGATAAGGAGAACAACATGGCTGACAACAATCACAATGTGAAGCTCTTCTCGCACGAGAAGATCGAAACCAGCAACTTCCTCATGATCGTGCTGACGCTGGTCGTGGTGGTGTTCGGTGCGCTGGTTGAAATCGTGCCGCTGTTCTTCCAGCACAGCACGACGGAGCCGGTTCCTGGCCTGAAGCCCTACACCGCACTGCAACTGGCTGGCCGTGACGTTTATCTGCGCGAGGGTTGCTACAACTGTCACTCGCAGATGATCCGCCCCTTCCGCGCCGAAACGCTGCGCTATGGTCACTACTCCATGGCTGGCGAATTCGTGTACGACCACCCCTTCCAGTGGGGCTCCAAGCGTACCGGCCCTGACCTGCAGCGTGTGGGTGGCAAGTACTCCGACGAATGGCACCGTGCCCACCTGCACAACCCGCGTGACGTGGTGCCCGAGTCGAACATGCCTGCTTACGCCTGGCTCGAAGAGAACAAGGTGGATCCTGCCGGCATGGCGCCTCGCATGAAGGCCTTGCGCGTGGTGGGTGTGCCTTATACCGATGCCGAGATCAGTGCGGCGGCCGATGAGGTCAAGGACAAGACCGAGATGGAGGCCGTGATCGCCTACCTGCAGGTGCTGGGTACAGCTGTCAAATAAGGAGCGGCGCACATGGACATCATTGTTGTGAGAAGCATTTTCACCGTTGCGTGCCTGTGCGTTTTCGTGGGCATTGTTGCGTGGGCGTTCAAGCGCGGCAACAAGGCCCAGTTCGAGGAGGCAGGCCGCCTGCCCCTCGCTGAAGATTGACTGGAGGCTCATAAATGAGCGACTTCATTAGCAGTGGATGGTCGTGGTATGTCATCGCGATCGTCGTCTTTGGTCTGGCGTATTGCGCGTTCGTGCTGATCGGTGCCGCCAAGCACAAGGTCATCTATGACGCGCAAGGCAATGTCGACAAGACAACGGGCCACGTGTGGGACAACGACCTGCGCGAGCTGAACAACCCGCTGCCTCGCTGGTGGCTGTATCTGTTCATCATCACGCTGGCATTTGCCGCGGGTTACTTGGCGCTGTACCCCGGTCTGGGTGACCGCAAGGGTAGCCTGGGCTGGAGCTCCAAGGGGCAGTTGGAGGCCGAAATGGCCAAGGCCAAGGTGGAGCAGGACAAGATCTTCGCTGCGTTCAAGAATGCGTCGGTCGAAGACCTGGCCCGTGATCCGAAGGCACACGCCATCGGCGAGCGCCTGTTCCTGAACAATTGCGCGGCTTGTCACGGCTCGGATGCCAAGGGCAACAAGGGTTTCCCCAACCTGACGGACAACGACTGGTTGCACGGCGGTTCGCCCGAGAAGATCATCGAGACCATCACCCATGGTCGCCGTGGTCAGATGCCCGTGATGGCACCCGCAGTCGGCAGCGCGGAAGAAGTTCGCCAGGTTGCGAACTACGTTCTGAGCCTGTCTGGCGCTGGTCATAACTCCATCCAGGCTGAACTGGGCAAGGCCAAGTTCAAGCAGGTGTGTGCCGCATGTCACGGTGCAGACGGCAAGGGCAACCAGGCGATCGGCGCCCCGAACCTGACAGACAAGATCTGGCTGCATGGTTTCGGTGAAGAGGCCATCATCAACATGGTCAACAAGGGCAAGCTCAATATCATGCCCGCGCAGGAGACCCGCTTGTCTGAAGACCAGATCAAGCTGGTGGCTGCCTATGTCTGGAGCCTGTCGCACACCACGCAGACGGCACAGGCCCAGTGAGTTCTTGATACCCGTGCAGGGGCCACATGAAGCGCTTGATCTCGGTCAAGCGTGCCCCTAAAGTCAAGCGGTGGACGACGATCAATGATACCCTTTGGGGTATGAGTCGGGTCCACCGCTTTTCCCTTTTTGCGCCATGACTGATACCAGCACCACCACACCTGCGCCCAAGCGCATCATCCCCATTCAGGCCGCTGAAGCCACGCCAGCTCAAAGCGACGCGCGCCGGGAGGAGGTGGTATCTCTCTACAAGAAGAGCGAAAAGATCTATGCGCGAGAGGTCGAAGGCTGGTTTCGCAACTGGCGTCTGGTCCTGGTCTTTTTGACTCAGCTTGTCTTCTACGGCACGCCCTGGTTGAGCTGGAACGATCGTCAGGCCGTGCTGTTTGATCTGGGCACGCGGCGTTTCTACATGTTCAACCTGGTCCTGTATCCGCAGGACTTTATTTATCTGACCGCGTTGTTGGTCATTTCTGCCTACGGGCTGTTTCTTTTCACCACGGTGGCCGGGCGCTTGTGGTGCGGTTATGCCTGCCCTCAAACGGTCTACACCGAGATCTTCATGTGGATCGAGAACAAGATCGAGGGCAACCGCGCCAAGCGCATGAAGATGGACAAGTCGCCCTGGACAGCCGAGAAGCTCGGGCGCAAGGTGGCCAAACATGCGGCCTGGATCGCCCTGGCACTCTGGACGGGCTATACCTTCGTGGGGTATTTCACCCCAATTCGCGTGCTGGGTGCCGAGGTGCTCTCCATGGGCATGGGGCCGTGGGAGATCTTCTGGGTTCTGTTCTACGGGTTTGCCACGTACGGCAATGCTGGCTTCATGGCTTCCAGAGTGCCATGTTCGACCGTGACACCCTGATCATCAGCTACGACACCAAGCGCGGTGAACCCCGCGGGTCACGCTCGCGCAAGACGGACGCGCAATCCAAGGGGCAGGGCGACTGTATCGACTGCACCTTGTGCGTGCAGGTCTGCCCCACCGGCATCGACATCCGCAAAGGCTTGCAATACGAATGCATTGGCTGCGCGGCCTGCATCGATGTGTGCGACTCCGTGATGGACAAGATGGGCGCGCCTCGTGGCCTGATCCGCTATGCCACCCTGAATTCGCTGGACAACGGCTGGGGTCGCAAGGAGATGTGGGGGCGTGTCGCGCGTCCTCGCGTGCTGATCTACACGACCATTCTGTTGATCGTGGTCGGCGTCTTCCTGACCAGCCTGTATTCCCGGCCGCCGTTCCGCGTTGATGTGGTCCGCGATCGCGGCGCGCTGGCGCGCATCGTGGACGACGGCTTCGTGGAAAACGTCTATCGGATCCAGTTGATGAACGCCAGCGAGTCGGTACAAAAGTACCGCGTGGGCGTGGAGCAACTCAGCCAGTCCATCGTGAAGGGTGGCGACGAAGTGGTGCTCGGCCCGGCTGAAGCACGCTGGGTCCCGATTGCGGTGCGTGTGCCGCCAGAGGTGGCGGCGCGAATGGGCTCAGGCGCATTCGGCATGACCGTGGTGGTGGAACAGCTTCGCCAGGGTGATCAGCCGCAGGTTGACGTCCGCGAAAAATCGACATTCATGGTGCCTCGCTGAGCGCACCTTGCAGGAGTAAGCATGTCTCAAGTTCAAAACAAGTCCGCCGCTCAGGCTGAGCAACCCAAGCCCTGGTGGCGTTACCCCATTGTGTGGATGGTGATCGGTGGCCCGGCCATCGTGGTTGTGGCGTCGATCTTTACCGCCTCCCTGGCCATCAAGCACGTGGACCCGGTGCTCGACACCTCCGTTGGTCAGGTCAAGACGCCGTCTGAGGCGCCGGCCATTCAGGCGCGCAACCACTCGGCCGAGCAGGCCAAGCAGCCCGCCGATCAGTGAAACCCCGGGGGGTGTCGCCCCCTCATTTAGGGGTAAGTCCTCGACCGCCGGCCGGGCCATCGTAGGAATATGTGATTTGTGTCCCAGTTCAACGAAGGAGAACCGAATGACACAGCGCGTACTTCACGCTGCCCAGATTCTCTGGCCTGCCTTCCTGATTGCGGGTGTGCTGGAGATGGTGGTGTTTTCGTGGGTCGACCCGACGCAGTTGCGTATCGGCCAGTGGCAACCTGATGCCCAGACGACCTACAGCCTCGCGTTCTTTGTTTTCTGGGGGCTGGTGACCCTGTCGTCCCTGGTCAGCCACTGGATGATGAAAGCGTCGGACGCGCCGGCTCATGCACGCAGAGCGCGTCGCCACGCACGCAGGCAGCAGACTCCCAACCACGCTTGAATGAAAAAGGCCCGCATGATGCGGGCCTTTGCATGGGGCGCTTGAGCAGATCAGCAGCGTACGCTGTTGACCAGGGCACGCAAGCCGGCTTCATCGGTGATGCGGATGTCGCGCTGCTTCACCTCGAGCAAGCCTTCTTCCTGGAACTTGGAGAAGGTGCGGCTGACCGTCTCGAGTTTGAGGCCCAGGTAGCTGCCGATTTCTTCGCGCGTCATGCGCAGCACCAGCGCCGAAGCGGAAAAGCCGCGCGCATGGAGCCGTTGCGTGAGGTTGAGCAGGAAGGCTGCCAGGCGCTCTTCAGCGCGCATGCTGCCCAGCAGCAGCATCACGCCATGGTCGCGCACGATCTCGCGGCTCATGATCTTGTGAAACTGGTGCTGCAGGTCCGAGAACTCGCGCGACAGGTCTTCCAGTTGCGAGTAGGGGATCACGCAAACCTGCGAGTCTTCCAGTGCGATCGCGTCACACGCGTGGCGGTCGGTGCTGATGCCATCAAGCCCCAGCAGTTCGCCAGCCATTTGAAAACCGGTCACCTGATCGCGCCCGTCTTCAGAGGACACGCGGGTCTTGAAGAAGCCTGTGCGCACCGCATAAACGGAGCGGAACGGGTCGCCAGTGTGGAACAGGGCGTCGCCCCGCTTGACCGTCTTGCGCGTGGCAACCAGGGAATCAAGGTGACGGTCCTGCGGGTGGCGACCAGCGAATCGAGATGCGACAACTGAGGTTGCGTCAAACCAACGGGCAGGCACAACTCACGCAGGTTGCAACTCGAACAAGCTACTTTGAATGTGTCGTATTTCATGGAACAGCCAGACGTGCCGCCTTGATCTTGATGGCATGAATGTGAGGGGGCGGTCGATTCGGTGACGTCTGCGATGGAAAAGGTACTGTTCAGCATGAGGAACCTCAAAGGTTGCCCGATTGTTGCCGCTTCCTTGTCGCCGACGTTGAGCCAGATCAACCCAACTGAGCGACAGTTTGGCACAGTCCACGGCATGAGTGAACCGGTTCTGCTATCAAATCACGTCGCGCCCGTCATATCCCGCGAGATGCTTGCTCGTCTTGACGTGAGTGGCCCGCGCTACACGTCCTACCCGACAGCAGATCGTTTTGTGGAGGCTTACGGGCCTGCCCAGTACATTCAGGCCTTGCAGCAGCGTGTCGAAGGGGGGGGCGCGGTCGGCGGCGCCGCTACGCCGCTGTCGATCTACGTTCACATTCCCTTTTGTGAGTCTGTCTGCTATTACTGTGCCTGCAACAAGGTGATCACGAAGCACCATGAGCGGGCGCAGGAGTACCTTGCCGCCTTGCGCACGGAGGTCGAGCTGGTGGTCGAGCAGTTGGGGCGCGGGCACTCGGTGTCGCAGCTGCATTTCGGCGGGGGAAGCCCGACTTTCCTCACGGACGATGAGCTTGAGGGCTTGCTGGCCACCTTGCAGTCGGCCTTCCGCTTTGTGCCGGGGGGCGAGTACTCGATTGAAATCGACCCGCGGACGATCGATGCCTAGCGTCTCAAGCGCCTGGCGGCCATGGGCTTCAATCGGCTCAGCTTCGGCGTGCAGGACTTTGACCCTCATGTGCAGCACGCCGTGCACCGGGTTCAGCCGTTCGAGCAGGTTGCCGAGTTGATGAAGGCGGCTCGTGCGGAAGGCTTCGAGTCCATCAACATGGACCTCATTTACGGTCTGCCCAAGCAGTCGCTGGAAAGCTTCCAGCGCACGCTCAACCAGGTCACCAGCCTCAGGCCGGATCGCGTGGCGCTGTATGCGTACGCCCACTTGCCTCAACGCTTCAAGCCGCAGCGCCGCATTGATGCCGCTGCGCTGCCCAAAGCGGAGGACAAGATCGGCATGCTGTCGATGGCCATCAACCACTTTGGTGGCTCCGATTACGACTACATCGGCATGGACCATTTCGCTTTGCATGGCGACAGCCTGGCCGTGGCCAGGCGGCAAGGGCGCCTGCACCGCAACTTCCAGGGCTACAGCACCCACCCCGACAGTGACCTGATCGGCCTGGGTGTGTCCGCCATCGGCCGAGTCGGTGCCCACTATTGCCAGAACGCGAAGACGCTCGATGACTATTACGATTCGCTGCGTCGGCGCGAGTTTCCCATCGTTCGCGGTCTCATGCTGTCGCGCGATGACATCGTGCGTCGCGCGGTGATCATGGCGGTCATGTGCCAGGGGCGGGTCGACATCGAATCCATCGAACTCGCCTACTTGATCGATTTCAGGCAATACTTTGCGGCTGAATTGCGTCAGCTGGAGCCGCTCGTCGAGTCGGGGTTGGTGCAACTGGAGTCTGACGGTGTTCGGGTCACAGCCTTGGGCTGGTATTTCGTGCGGGCCATCGCCATGGTCTTTGACAGGCACTTGCAGGCCGACAAGACGGTCGAGCGTTTCTCTCGCATCATCTGACCGCCGATTCTCGGGAGGCTGGGCATGTTGTCCGGCTTGATGCTCACCGCTTTCCTCATGGGGCTGGGTGGCGTGCCGCATTGCGCCGCCATGTGCGGGGCTGCGTGTGCCGCCTTGCTGCCCCGTGGTGTGCCGCTGGCAAGCCTGGCGGGGCGTTGCGTGGGCTACGCCTTGCTGGGCGCGGTGGCTGCGACGGGTTTTGGCGCGGCAGCCCAGTGGGGGCGACAGATGTCCTTTCTGCAGCCGCTGTGGCTGGTGGCGCAGGCGCTGGCTTTCCTGCTTGGCCTGTGGCTGCTTTACTCGGGCGCCATGCCGCATCAACTGGATGATCTGGGGCAGGGGGCCTACCGCGCCTTGCGTGCACGGCTGAACGCCACGCCTGCCTTTCGCGAGGGGGGGGCGTTGCGGGTGCTTTGGCCTTTTGTTGCGGGCATGGCCTGGGCCATGTTGCCCTGTGGCTTGCTGTATGCGGCGGTGATGGTGGCTGCCCTTGCGCCCGATGCGAAGGGTGGTGCCGCTGTCATGTTGGCCTTCGCGTTGCCGGGCGCGTTCGGCGTGTGGGGCGCGCCGGTGGTGCTCCGTCGGCTGGCGCGTATCAGTCGGCGCGGAAACACGTCCGAGCCCGTGCCTGCAGGTGGTGCAAGCAGTTCAGCGGCGATCGTGCCGGTGCTGTGGCTCAAGACGGAGGCACCCGCTGGCGATGCAGGCCGTCATGCTGGCACGGCGGTATCGCAAGGCGCGCCTGTCGAGCCTGTCTCGTATGACCCACGGTGGGCGGTCCGCCTGTCGGGTCTGATGCTGGCGCTCATGTCGGCGTGGGCCCTCTACCACCAGGTGATGGCGCAGTGGCGAGCATGGTGCGCATGATCTTGCGCAAGCTACCCGACGCTAATTGGCAACCTATACCGGTAATCCCCAGGTCTCATTGCGTGTCAATTGATTGCGCTCGCGTAGAATCGTTTTCACGTTGCCGACATCCATGGCATCGTTTTTCACGGAAACGCCAAACGCGGAGACCACAATATGTATCAGCACATCAAGGTGCCCGAGGGCGGGCAGAAGATCACGGTCAACCCGGATTTCTCGCTCAATGTACCCAACAACCCCATCATTCCTTACATTGAAGGTGACGGCACCGGCTTTGATATCACCCCCGTGATGATCAAGGTGGTCGATGCGGCCGTTGCCAAGTCCTACGGCGGTCAGCGCCAGATCCACTGGATGGAGATCTACGCGGGTGAGAAATCCACCCGCGTCTATGGTCCCGATGTGTGGCTGCCTGAAGAAACACTGCAGGTTCTGAAGGACTACGTGGTCTCCATCAAGGGGCCGCTGACCACGCCTGTGGGTGGCGGTATCCGCTCCCTGAACGTCGCGCTGCGCCAGGAACTGGATCTGTACGTCTGTCTGCGCCCCGTGACGTACTTCAAAGGCGTGCCTTCACCTGTGAAAGAGCCTGAAAAGATCGACATGGTGATCTTCCGCGAAAACTCGGAAGACATCTACGCAGGCATCGAGTTCGAGGCTCAGTCCGACAAGGCCAAGAAGCTCATCAACTTCCTGCAGACCGAGTTTGGCGTCAAAAAGATCCGCTTCCCTGAAACCTCCGGCATCGGCATCAAGCCGGTGTCCAAGGAAGGCACGGAGCGTCTCGTTCGCAAGGCGTTGCAGTACGCCATCGACAACGACAAGCCCAGCGTGACCATCGTTCATTGCGCCGGGCGCCAACTTGTCTGATTCGGTGGCCATGTTCGAAGCCACCCACGGCACGGCTCCGAAGTACGCCGGTAAGGACTATGTGAACCCCGGTTCCGAAATTCTGTCGGCCGAAATGATGCTGCGCCACATGGGCTGGTTCGAGGCCGCTGACCTGATCATCAGCTCGATGAACAAGGCCATCCAGAGCAAGAAGGTGACCTACGACTTCGCTCGTTTGATGGAGGGTGCGACGCAGGTGTCCTGCTCCGGTTTCGGTCAGGTGATGATCGACAACATGTAAGCTGAACGGCTGAAAAAAAGCCCGCTCGATGAGCGGGCTTTTTTGTTTGCCAGTGAACTCAGTGCGGCAGGCTGTGACCCGCGTTGCCGTGGTCCCTGAAGTGCATGTCGCTGAGTGCATCCGGGGTGACATCGGCGACGGTGTCGCCCACTTGCTGGATGTTCTGCGCAAGCATGCCCTTGGGCCCGGCAACGAGGTCGTACCTGACCTTGGAGCCCTGCTTGAGCGTTCGGAAGCCGTCCATCTGGATGGCCGAAAAATGCGCGAAGACGTCGCCTCCGCCTTGATCGGGCTCAATGAAGCCAAACCCCTTGGCATCGTTGAACCATTTGACAGTGCCTGTGGCCATACTGCCCCTCCTACGTTAATTTGTTGTCATTTCCGAGTGCTGGAAGGGCCTGTCAAGTGCTGCGGCGCACCAAAATGATTGCCAGATGTGTGTCGATTTTTTGTCTGGTGCAATATTGGGTGTGCTGAGTGCCCCTTCCGACGGTCATGGCGCCGCGCGCGAACTTTGCGAGTTCTGAAGATGGTCGGCCAAAAAGTCTTGTGTCTGCCGTGAATTTCCTACCCTTGAAGTGAGGTAGGACACCCCAAGATCACATGACATGATCGCGGGCCGTCTCTTAGAATCTTTTCCATGACAAATCCGTTTTCTGTTCAGTCGTCCGCGACGCCCAGAGCCCCAGAGGAGCAAGGGCAGGGCGCTGCTGTCGCTGAGAAAGAGGAACTGGCCCTTGAGCCGCCCATGCTCTATCAAGTCGTCATGCTCAATGACGATTTCACGCCAATGGAGTTTGTTGTCCTTGTTCTGCAGGAGCATTTCCGGCACGACATCGAAACGGCGACGCAAATCATGCTAAAAATCCACCACGAAGGTCGTGGTGTGTGCGGGGTCTACACCAAAGACGTCGCGGCCACCAAGGTCGAACTCGTTCTTGCCGCCGCCCGACAAGCCGGGCACCCCCTGCAGTGCATTCTGGAGACCGCATGATTGCGCAAGAGTTGGAAGTGAGTTTGCACATGGCCTTCGTCGAGGCCCGTCAGCAACGCCATGAGTTCATCACCGTGGAGCATTTGCTGCTGGCCTTGACAGACAACCCCTCTGCTTCCGAGGTGTTGAAGGCCTGCGCCGCCAATCTGGATGAGCTGCGCAAGAACCTGGACCAGTTTGTCCGGGACAACACGCCGACCGTGGGGGGCACCGACGAAGTCGATACGCAGCCTACGCTGGGTTTCCAGCGGGTAATTCAGCGCGCCATCATGCATGTCCAGTCTTCTGGCAGTGGCAAGAAAGAGGTGACGGGCGCCAATGTGCTGGTCGCGATCTTCGGCGAAAAGGATTCGCATGCGGTGTATTACCTCCACCAGCAGGGTGTCACCCGACTGGATGTGGTGAACTTCATTGCGCATGGCATTCGCAAGGCCGACCCCCCTGAGGCAGCCAAGTCCTCGTCCGAACCCGGCCAGGTCGAGGCTGAAAAGGAAGAAGTCGAAGGCAAGGCTTCGCCGCTGGAGCAGTACACCCAGAACCTCAACCAGATGGCGCGCGATGGGAAGATCGATCCGCTCATCGGACGCGATTCCGAGGTCGAGCGCGTGATCCAGGTGCTGTGCCGCCGACGGAAGAACAACCCGCTCCTGGTGGGTGAGGCTGGCGTGGGCA
Organism: Aquabacterium sp.; assembly: GCA_016185075.1. Classification (GTDB taxonomy): domain Bacteria; phylum Pseudomonadota; class Gammaproteobacteria; order Burkholderiales; family Burkholderiaceae_C; genus Aquabacterium. The sequence continues at coordinate 20,221 of JACPOH010000137.1, forward strand.
AGACGGCCATCGCCGAGGGTCTGGCCTGGCGCATCACGCAAAACGACGTGCCCGAAGTCCTGGCCGATGCCGAGGTGTAC
>JACPOH010000137.1:20316-26714 GCA_016185075.1 Aquabacterium sp.
TACGCGCTCGACATGGGGGCCTTGCTGGCCGGTACCAAGTACCGCGGTGACTTCGAGCAACGCCTGAAGGCTGTGATCAAGCAGCTCAAGGAGCAGCCCGGCTCCGTGCTGTTCATCGACGAGATTCACACGCTCATCGGGGCTGGGGCCGCGTCGGGTGGCACGCTGGACGCGAGCAACCTGCTCAAGCCGGCGCTGAGTTCCGGCCAGCTCAAGTGCATCGGTGCCACCACTTTCACAGAGTACCGTGGCATCTTCGAGAAGGATGCGGCCTTGTCTCGTCGCTTCCAGAAGGTTGAGGTGGCCGAGCCCTCTGTTGAGCAGACGGTCGAGATCCTCAAGGGCTTGAAGTCGCGCTTTGAAGAGCACCACAGCGTGAAGTACGCTATCGGTGCCCTGCAGGCGGCGGCCGAGTTGTCAGCCAAGTTCATCAATGACCGTCATTTGCCGGACAAGGCCATCGACGTGATTGACGAGGCTGGTGCCGCACAGCGTATCCTGCCCAAGAGCAAGCAGAAGAAGACCATCACCCGCGCAGAGGTGGAAGAAATCGTGGCGAAAATCGCCCGCGTGCCTTCGACCTCGGTGTCCAGTGATGACCGCTCCAAGCTCAAGAACTTGGACCGTGACCTCAAGAGCGTGGTGTTTGGTCAGGATGCGGCCATTGACGCGCTGGCAGCCGCCATCAAGATGGCTCGTTCCGGCTTGGGCAAGCCAGACAAGCCCATCGGCTCCTTCTTGTTCAGCGGCCCCACGGGTGTGGGCAAGACCGAGGTTGCCAAGCAGCTGGCCTATATCCTGGGTATCGAGTTGATCCGCTTCGACATGTCCGAGTACATGGAGCGCCACGCGGTGAGCCGCTTGATCGGTGCGCCTCCGGGCTACGTGGGCTTTGATCAGGGCGGTCTGCTGACCGAGGCCATCTCCAAGAAGCCGCATGCGGTGTTGTTGCTCGACGAAATCGAGAAGGCGCACCCCGATGTGTTCAACATCCTGCTGCAAGTGATGGATCACGGCACCTTGACGGACAACAACGGGCGAAAGGCCGATTTCCGCAACGTGCTGATCATCATGACGACCAACGCGGGTGCCGAGACCTTGCAGAAGGCTTCCATCGGGTTCACCAACCCACGCGAGTTGGGCGACGAAATGGCCGACATCAAGCGGCAATTCACGCCCGAGTTCCGCAACCGCCTGGATGCCATCGTGGGCTTCAAGGCGCTGGATGAAGACGTCATCTTGCGTGTGGTCGACAAATTCCTGCTGCAACTGGAAGGACAGTTGGGTGAGAAGAAGGTCGAGGTCACGTTCACCGATGCCCTGCGTCGTTACCTGGCCAAGCGCGGTTTTGATCCGCTCATGGGTGCGCGCCCGATGCAGCGCCTGATTCAGGACACGATCCGTCGGGCCCTGGCGGACGAACTGCTTTTTGGCAGTCTGGTTGACGGTGGTCGCCTGACAGTCGACGTGGTGGACAACGAGAAGGGTGAGCAGGAAGTCAAGTTGGACATCCAGCCCAGCAAGAAGAGCGACAAGACCAAGCCCGAGGCCGCGACGGCTGAGTGAGTCTGGTGTTTGTTCACGACAAAGACCGGCAGTGAGCCGGTCTTTTTTTCCTTTTTCAAGTCACTAGCTTGAGGCGCTGGAAGCCGTTGGCAGTCAGGCGCAGCACTTCGGCGCGCGGGTGGCCATGATCCAGATCCCAGTCACTCAGGACATGCCGCATGGCGCCAGGCGGCCCGAAGGCTTCATCGCAGGGGCGATGGGTATGGCCGTGTACCAGTGACATCGTCCCAGCAGCCAGCATCCAGTGCGTGGCTGCGCGTTCATCGACGTCTGCCCACTCCGAATGGGCCTGGGTATGCTGATGCACCTGGCTGGCTTCCCGCATTTGGCGGGCCTGCGCCAGACGTGATTCAAGTGGCTGGGCCAGGAAGGCTTGTTGCCATTGTGGGGTGCGCACTTGCGAGCGAAACTTCAGGTAGGCCTCATCCGCGAGGCACAGTTCATCACCGTGGATCAGCAGCAAGGCGTGCCCAAAGGCGTGCAACAAGGTGGGGTCGGCGAGCTTGTGGGCATGGCATGCCGTCAGCATCGCGTCGGCAAGCAGGAAGTCGCGGTTGCCAACCATGATGCCCAGGTGCAAGCGGGCTCCGGCTCGGGCAAGAAAATCGACGCAGGCGGCCTCGTAGGGTTGATCGCGCATGTCGTCACCCACCCAGGCCTCGAAGACGTCGCCGAGCAGGAATACCGCATCTGCCGGCGTCGTGTCCAGGTAGTTCGCAAGCGCTTGCGTGGTAAGTGGCAAGCCTTCGTGCAGGTGCAGGTCGGATATGAAATCAATACACCGCCACGAGGGCGGTGCATGGAAGGTGTCCGAGGGTGGAAAGGGGGGCAGGGCCCCCTTCACGTCAGGCATCGTGTCAGATGACAACGGCCTTGGTGATCGTCACGTCCTCAAGGGGCACGTCGTCGTGGAAGCCCTTGCGTCCGGTCTTGACCTTCTCGATCTGGTCAACGACCTCGGTGCCGGCCACCACCTTGCCGAACACGGCGTAGCCCCAACCTTGCGCCGATTCCGACTTGAAGTTCAGGAAATCGTTGTTGGTGGCGTTGATGAAGAACTGCGCGCTCGCCGAGTGGGGGGCGCTGGTGCGGGCCATCGCGATGGTGTACTTGTCGTTCTTCAGGCCATTGTTGGCCTCGTTCTGGATTTCACCCTTTGTGGGCTTTTGCTTCATGCCGGGCTCGAAGCCGCCACCCTGGATCATGAAGCCCTTGATGACACGGTGAAAAACAGTGCCGTCATAGTGGCCGGCGTTCACGTAGTCCACGAAGTTGGCTACCGTCACGGGGGCCTTTTCTTCGTCGAGCTCCAGGCGAATCAGGCCGGCGGTGGTGTGCAGTTCAACAGTCTTGGTCATGGCTTATTTTTCGATGGTGGCGGTTTTGATGATGACGGGCTGAACGGGCACGTCGCCGTAGGGGCCTTTCTGGCCGGTTTCAACCTTGCGGATCTTGTCGACCACGTCCATGCCCTGGACGACCTTGCCGAACACGGCATAGCCATTGCCATCAGGGGAGCGCGCGGCATCCAGGAAGGCATTGTCCTTCACATTGATGAAGAACTGGGCGGTGGCGGAGTCAGGAACACTGGTGCGGGCCATGGCGATGCTGCCGCGCACATTGCTCAGGCCGTTGCGGCTTTCCAGTGGGATGGGCGAGCGGGTCGGCTTTTCCTTCATGTCGGGCGTCATGCCGCCGCCCTGGATCATGAAGCCATCAATGACGCGGTGGAAAACGGTGCCGTTGTAGTGGCCAGCCTTCACGTACTGCAGAAAGTTGTCGACGGTCTTGGGCGCCTTGGCAGCATCAAGCTGGACCACGATGTCACCCAGGCTGGTAGAGATCTTCACGTTCTGGGCCAGGGCCACATGGGCGGCAGCCAGCGTGAGACCGGCGATCAGCCATTTGGCGGCAGTCTTGATGCCAGGCTGTGTGCGGTACAGGGTCATCCAATCACTCCTTCATAGAAGATTTTCCAGAGGCCGCCTTCTTTACCCCAATATTGACGTTTGACGGCGCCGGTGCGTTGACCATCGGAGACCTCTCCGAAAGTCACGACCAGGATATCGCTCTTGTCCTTCCATCCCAGAATGGCCACGTCCTTGAGTTGTAACGCTCGCCCACGTTGCTGCGTGACCTCTTTTTCGAGGGTCTGGCGCCATTGATTCAGATCGCGTGTGCCGTTGGCGAATTGGGGGGAGTAGAAGGACATCAGCCGGTTGAGGTCGCCACTGGCTCGGGCGACCCGCCAGCCTTCGATCAGGTTGTGCAGGCTGCGGCGCTGCGGCTCCGTCTTGAGCGGGGTGACCCACTGCAACGAGCGGGCGATGACCACGGGCGTGGATCGAGGTTGGACGCGGTCCAGAATGGTCTGCAATTCGGGGTTGGCCAGCACGACGCAGCCGTCGGTGCTGTTAGGGCTGCGCGCGTAACTGTCGCTGGGCACGCCATGCAGCCAGATGCCGCCGCCGGTTTTGCCCAGGCGCCTGTCGTACTCGTTCGGGTAATTCAATGGCAGCGCGCCGATGCCGTAGAAGTCGGTCAGCTTCCTGGCGTCCAATCGGCTGGTGATGTAGTAGACGCCCAGCGGTGTGCGCTGGTCGCCTTCAAAGCTCTTGTCTGCACCAAGTCGACCAATGGATGCGTAGTGATCGGCCACGAGTTGCAGCCCGTGCGGGCCATTCTCGAACAGGTACAGACGCGATTTGCTCGCGTCCACCGCGATGGCATGTTTGGTGGTGGGCGGCAGCTCGATGAACTGGGTGGGCAGGGCGCCTTGAGGTGGGCGATCACGCAGGGCCTGCAGGCGGCGGTCCGCTTCCATGCGGAGTTGGTCAAGACGCTGCGGTGCCTTGGCGGCCAGGTCGTCCGGTGCGTGCCCCATGGACGGCAGTGGCCGCATCTGGGCTGTGAGCAAGTCGGCATAGACCAGTTGGGCCAGCTGGAAGTTGGGCACGTCTTTGATCAGCGCTTCGGCTTTGCTCAAGGCCTGCCGGGTTTGCCCTGCGCCGACCAGCTTGTAAATTTCGAGCAGGCGGGCTTCAGCAGGGGCTGACTGCGCTTGCAGTGCCGGGAGGCTGGTACTGGCTGGGGGGGCGGCCTCATGGCTGGCGGCCGGCGCTTTGGCGCGGACGACGCGCGCCTGCGCGCTGCCGGCCATGGCGCCAACACTCAAGGCGCATACGCCTGTGATCAGCAAGCCTCGCCAAAACGGCTTTGATGGCCACTTGCCCATGGTGGCGGGCAGGCGGCAAAACTCACGACCCATCACGACCCAGCGCTTTCCTTCACGATCAACCAGTTGTTGCCCGAACGGACCAGTTCCATGCGCTTGCCGCTGCTGACGCTCAAGCTGTCAGCCTTGTAATCCTGATGGAAGCGCACTGTGGCCTTGTTGCCGTTCAGCTCAATCTTGATGCCGGAGATTTTCACAGAAATGCTGCGCTTGCTGGTGATGCGGTCGCGGCGTACCTGCTCCCAGGCCTTGCGGGTCTTGCCGCCGTTGAAGTCACGCGCATAGGCGGCGACGTAGCCATCCATGTCCGGCTTGCTCCATGCGGACGCCCAGGCCTTGATGGCTGACTCGACTTCACGCTCTTGCGCGGCGTTGTCGTTCTTGGGCTCGGCCACCGGGGCAGGTGCAGGTGCCGGAGCGGGCTTGGCCACAGGTGCGGGAGCCGGTGCAGCCACCGGTGCAGGGGCGGGTGCTGGTTTGGGGGTGGCTGCTGGAGCAGGGGCTGGAGCCGGCGCAACAGGGGCCGGTGCGGGAGCCGGGGCCGGTGCGGCGGACGCTGTCGTGATCGAATTGCGGTCCTTGGGGAACAGGTCGCGGATCATGGCCAGCTTGGGGGCCACTTGTGACCGTGTGTCAATCTGCAGGGCCTTGGAGTAAGCCTGGCTGGCCAGCTTGGCGTACACATCACCCAGGTTTTCATACGCCGTGGCGTAGCTGGGGTTGGTGCGGATGGCCATTTCGAGCGCGGTGCGAGCCTTGTCGTACTGACCTTGCTGCGCGTAGAGCACAGCGAGGTTGTTGAAGGGCTCAGGCAGTTCGGGGAAGTCTTCGGTGAGCTTGGTGAACGTGGTGATGGCCTCGGGTGTGCGGCCGGCTTGCGACAGGCTGATGCCGCGCAGGAAGCGCATCATGGGGTCACGCGGCTTGCTGGCCAGGAATTGGTCGGCTTTCTGAAGCGCCTCGGTGTTCTTGCCGGCGGCGAGCAGCTTCTGGACATCAGCGATGTCATCGGCGCGCACGCTCAAGGCTGTCAGGGAGAGGGCAGCAACAGCCACGCATTTGGCGGCGATGGCTGTGAAACGAAGACCAATGTGAGGCGCAACAGCTTGCATGGATTCGTGTACCAGTTTGTTTGTGATGAACGCTGGGTCGCGCTGGGCGCCGTGAAACGAACGCGCGTTCACGGATGCGCAACAGCTTGGCGCAAACCTCCGGAGAATAACAGGCCGCTTGCTGGTGGTAACTTGTCAGTCACCCTCATGGTTGGGCGGGCCGCTATACTCAACGAATTGTATCTGAGCGGCGTGGTCGCTTAACGTCTTGTATCAGGTGTTGGTGCCAGCCAACCTTGTTGGCATACATTCGCCGCAGATCCCCCTGTTGCTCCCATGAGTTTGCGCCTTTTCAACAGCCTGTCGCGTCAGGTTGAGACCTTCGTTCCCATGACGCCAGGTGCGGTCCGCATGTATGTGTGCGGCATGACCATCTATGACTACTGCCATGTCGGGCACGCCCGCATGATGATGTCGTTCGATGTGGTCCAGCGCTGGTTGAAGGCCTCGGGCTACCAGGTGACTTATGTGCGCAACATCACCGA
>JACPOH010000138.1 GCA_016185075.1 Aquabacterium sp.
CCATTCAATCCCTGGCCAGTGTCCAGAGTGCCCGCGTGCACCTGGCGTTGCCCAACCAGAATGGTTTCTTCCGCGAACAGCAAAAAGCGTCTGCATCGGTCGTGCTGACGCTGTACCCCGGGCGAACCCTGGACCGCGGCCAGATCGCCGGCATCGTGCACCTGGTGTCGTCCAGCGTGCCGGAGATGTCGCCCAAGGCCGTGAGCATCGTGGACCAGAGCGGTTCCTTGTTGTCCGGGCCGCAGGAGGGCGCCGATCAGAGCGGCCTGGATGCGCAGCAGTTGCAGTATGTGCGCCAGATCGAATCCAACTACACGCAACGCATCCGCGACATCCTGGAGCCGGTGGTCGGCAAGGACAACCTGCGTGCCCAGGTGAATGCGGAGCTGGATTTCTCGCAGGTGGAGTCCACGGCCGAGGAGTACAAGCCCAACCAGGGGCAACAGGCTTCGGCTTCGATTCGCAGCCAGCAAACCACCGAGCAGATCGGGCAGGGCAGCGCCACGCCGTCCGGGGTGCCTGGTGCGGCCACCAACCAGCCTCCTGTGCCGGCCACGGCGCCGGTCAACGGTGCCTCACAGCCTCTGCAGGCTGCGCAGGGTGGTGCAGTGGGCGGCAACAGCCGTCGCGAGGCGGTGACCAACTACGAGGTGGACAAGACGGTTCGTGTGACGCGCAATGCCACCGGTGGCATCAAACGCCTGAACGCGGCCGTGGTGGTCAACAACCGGACGGTGACGGATGCCAAGGGCAAGACCTCCACGCAGCCGCTCAAGCAGGAAGAGCTGGACCAGCTGACCGCACTGGTGCGCGAAACCATCGGCTTTGACGAAAAGCGTGGCGATTCGGTCAAGGTGATCAACACGCCGTTCCAGGTCACCAAGGAAGAGCCGGACACCACGCCGCTGTGGAAGCAGCCCGAGACGGTGGACATGATCCGCACGCTGGCTGTGCCGGCCGCCCTGACCCTGGCCGCGCTGATTGTGGTGTTTGGTGCCATCCGCCCAGCCATCAAGGCGGCCCAGCCTGTGGTCACGCCTGAAGAGCAGGCACGGCAGCAAGGGCTCAGCGCTGTGGTGGACGACGCCGAAGAGCTGCCCGTCACGATGGAGGCCGGACACATGCCGCAACTCGAGGGCCCTGCCACGGACGAGCGTCTGGAAGCCGCCCGCCAGTTTGCGCGCGAAAACCCCATGGCCATGGCCAACGTGGTGCGCGGCTGGATGAACAACTGAGCAAGGACTGAAAGCCATGGACGAAAAAGGTCTCGAAGACGCTGCCATCCTGCTGATGTCGCTGGGTGAGGAGGAAGCGTCCGAGGTGTTCAAGCATCTGGAGCCCAAGGAGGTTCAGTGCCTGGGTGAGACCATTGCCAAGATGAAGACGATCAACAAGGATCGGGTTGGCACGGTGCTGGATCGTTTCTCCAAGGAATCGACCGAGATGGGCATGTTGGTGCCCGATACCGACGAGTACATCAAGTCCGTGTTGCGCAAGGCGCTGGGTGATGAAAAGGCCAACCTGCTGATCGATCGCATCATCCAGGGCAGCGACGTCAGTGGCATTGAAAGCCTCAAGTGGATGGACCCGGGTTCCGTGGCGGAGCTGCTGCGCAACGAACACCCGCAGATCGTGGCCGCCATCCTGGTTCACCTGGATCCGGATCAGTCCTCCTCCGTGCTGAAGTGTTTCTCTGATCGCCATCGCAACGAGGTGATGGTGCGCATTGCCACGCTGGACGGCATCCAGCCCTCCGCGCTGAAGGACCTCAACGAGGTGCTGTCGCGCGTGCTGGCCGGTGGCACCCAGCTGCGCAAGGCCTCGCTGGGCGGCGCCAAGCCCGCAGCGGAAATCATCAACCTGATGGGTTCCAGCCACGAGACGTCCATCCTGGACTACATCCGCGAGGCCGACGGCGATCTGGCGCAGAAGATCATGGACAACATGTTCACCTTCTACGATTTGATCAAGCTGGACGACAAGGGCTTCCAGGCGCTGCTCAAGGAAGTGCAGACCGAATCGCTCATCATCGCGCTCAAGGGGGCATCGCCCGAGATCAAGGAGAAGGTCTTCAAGAACATGTCTTCGCGTGCAGCGGAGACCTTGCGCGAAGATCTGGAGTCGCGTGGCCCGGTCAAGCTGTCCGAAGTGGAAGCCGAGCAGAAGGAACTGCTGAAGATCGTGAGACGCCTGGCCGACGAAGGTCAGATCACCTTGGCCAGCGGAGGCGACGATGAGTACGTCTAAGCCGGGTAACCCACCACCGGGCGGCGCTCAGCCCAACGGTGGCAGCAATTCGGCACCCAATTCGTACACGCGATTCATCCCGCGCGAAGAGCTGGGTTCGTTCTCCGCCTGGGCCCCCGAAACCTTCGAGCCCGTTGCAAAAAACGCCAACAACGAGGACGTGGGCGTGCGCAAGCCGACGCTTGCCGAGCGTGCCGCCGCCGAGATGCGCCCGGCCAGCATGAAGCCGGCCGCCGCCAAACACGCACCCCAGGCCACGGGCGGCGGCGCACCCAAGCCCGTCGCGCCCAAGCCTGCACCGGTCAAGCGCCCCATCGTGGGTGGCGTGCCCGGTGAAACGCCAGCCGAGGCGCCCACGAAGGCCGACGCGCCGCCGGCCCCTCCCGCGCCGGATGTGGAAGAGCTGGTGCGTGAGGCCCGTCAGACGGGCTACCAGGACGGTTACCGCAATGGCCTGGCTTCGCTGGAGAGCTACAAACAGACGCAGGCTGCGCAGATGGCGGCCTACATGAGCGACCAGGTGGGTGCGCTCGCCTCGGATTTCCACCATCGCCTGGAATCACTGGAGCAGCAATTGGCTGGCCGGATTGCGGGCGTGGCGCTGGAGCTGGCGCGCCAGGTGGTGCGCAGCGAGCTCAAGCAGAACCCTGAAGTGGTGGTGGACGTGGCCGAGCAGGCGCTGACGACCCTGCTGGCGTCTGCGCGCCAGATCGTGCTGCGCTTGAATCCGGACGACCACGCACTGGCCCAGGCGCAGCTGACGGATGTGCTCGCGGCCCGTGGCGCCCGCATGGTGCCCGACGCCAGCATCACACGTGGTGGCTGCGTGGTGGAGTCCGACATCGCTGTGGTGGACGCCTCGGTCGAAGCCCGTTGGGACCGCGCTGCGGCCGCCATGGGGCACAACGCCCCCTGGAACGATGGCAAGGAGGCGATCGGCTCCACCGAGGTGCGCTTGCCTGATGGGGAAGATGAGCTGGATGATTGGCCCGAAAGCGAGGCTGCAGCCTCAGCCGAGCCACGTGAGGAGGGTGCCGCATGAACATGCCCATTCGCGTCAACCACGATGTGGCCATGGACCGCTGGCACCGGTTCCTGGACGACCTCGACGCCTGTGCGGGGGCACGCCTGCCACTGGAGAACCAGGGCAAGCTGGTTCGGGTGGCCGGCCTGGTCCTGGAGGCGGCCGGCTTGCGCCTGCCCGTTGGGGCCGTGTGCGAGATCCATTCCGAGACTCGCCTCGAATCGACTCCCGTGCTGGCCGAAGTGGTCGGCTTTGCCGGCGACCGCGCTTACCTGATGCCCACGGCCGAGGTGCATGGCCTCTCCAGCGGCGCCCGTGTGGTGCCGCGCACCATCCCCATCAACCCGCCGATTCTGGGCCGCCCGAATCACCCCTGGCGCCGCAGCGAAGACCGCACGCGCCACCTGCCGGTTGGCAGCGGCCTGCTGGGTCGGGTGGTGAACGCGCAGGGCGAACCGCTGGACCGCAAGGGCCCTCTGCAGCACGTGCGCAGCGAGCCTCTGGCACGCCGCCCCATCAACGCCATGGAGCGCGACCCGGTGCGCCAGCCGCTGGACACGGGCGTGCGTGCCATCAACTCGATGCTCACCGTGGGCCGAGGCCAGCGCATCGGCTTGTTTGCCGGCTCCGGCGTAGGTAAATCGGTGTTGCTGGGCATGATGGCCCGCTACACCCAGGCCGACGTCATCGTGGTGGGCCTCATCGGCGAACGGGGCCGCGAAGTCAAGGAGTTCATCGAGGACATCCTGGGCGAAGAAGGCCTGGCCCGCTCGGTCGTGGTAGCCGCGCCCGCTGATGCGCCGCCGCTGACCCGCATGCAAGGCGCCAGCTACGCCACGGCCGTGGCTGAGCACTTCCGCGACCAGGGCCTGCATGTGCTGCTGCTGATGGATTCGCTCACCCGCTATGCCATGGCCCAACGTGAAATCGCCCTGGCCATTGGCGAACCGCCCGCCACCAAAGGCTACCCCCCCTCGTGCTTTGCCAAGCTGCCCCAGCTGGTCGAACGCAGCGGCAATGGCCTCAACGGCCATGGCTCCATCACCGCGTTCTACACCGTGCTGTCGGAGGGCGATGACCAGCAGGATCCGATCGCCGACGCAGCCCGGGCCATTCTGGACGGCCACATCGTGCTGTCTCGCGAACTGGCGGAATCCGGCCATTTCCCGGCCATCGACATCGAGCGCTCAGCCTCCCGCGTGATGCACAACGTGGCTGACAGCAGCCACATCGATGACGCGCGTAGATTCCGTCAGCTTTGGTCACGCTACAGCAAGGCGCGCGACCTGATTCAGCTGGGTGCCTACACACCAGGCGGCGACCACGATCTGGACTTGGCTGTGCGCCTGCACCCGCACATGGTCAACCTGCTGCAGCAGGACATGCACACGCCTTCTCACATGCATGACAGCGTGGCGCAGCTGCACCAGATCGTTGCCGGTTGATGTTGTCCGAGTAGTCAAGCCCGACAGGGCAGGGAACACGTTTCATGAGTGCCAATGCATCGCTGATGGTTGTACTGGAATCCGCGGAGAAGGCGCGAGACGAGGCCATGGCCGAGCTCGATGGCGGAAAAAGGGCTTATGAGGCTGCGCGTCAGCAGGCACAGTCCCTGGCGGACTGGCGCCGCGAATACCAGCAGCGCTGGCAAGCTCAATTTCGCCAGACGGGTGGAATGGAGATCATGCGGTGTTATCAGGACTTCATGCAGCGATTGGCCGAGGCCGTTTCGGATCAGGATAAGCGCGTGGAGCAGGCGCGTCTGTACATGGACCGTTGCCGCGCTCTGCTGATCGAGCGCGAGCGCAAGGTGGCTGCGGTGGCGCAATTGATGGACAGAAGGCTTGCCGAGCTGCAGACGAAGCAGAACCGACAAGAGCAGAAAGCCACCGATGAAATCGCTTCGCGCGCAGGTCGGATGAATCAAGGACTGGGCGCAGGCGGTAACCCGCTGGCATCCGGCTCACTCGAATGACGGTCGGGATGAACCGGGTCATCAGATAAGGATCGCATCATGGCTACACCGATCAAATCCACAGCGAACTCAGGGGCAAGCCCCGGTGTGAACAGCGTGTCGCCCGCCATCAGTGACCTGTTGGCGCGCTTTGGGGTACAGGGCGGCGAGGGCCAGAATCCGCACATGGCGTTCGCGCAGTGGATGGACAAGCACACCGTGACCGCCAGCGACGCCCCTCAGAAGGCGGCCAGCGAGTCTGCCAGACCCTCGCCGGCTCAGCCCAATGCCAGCGCACGTGCTGCAGAACAGGCTTTGGCGCGCCAGAGGCAGCAGGCCCTGCTGGCCAACAAGCCCGTCGAGGGCAAGACTGCCGAGCCGCGTGCCGCATCCACTGATGAGCCAGACAAGGCTGACGTTCGTCCCGCCAGCACCGCCCGCAAGGAGGGTGCCCCCAAGGTCGCCAAGCCGAGCGACAAGGCCGGAAAATCGGACAAGACAGACGGCCTGGATGAGGCCGAGGACGAAGTGAAATTCAGCACGGCTTCCGGCGACGGCGCGGCGGTGGTGCGCGAACTGACCCCCCCGCCATCGATTCAGCCTGGCGATGCCGCAGGCATGATGGCCTGGCTTGCCAGCCTGACGCATGGCGATCTGACGCAGGGCAAAGCGGCCAGCGACGTGCAAACCGACGCCGAAGGCTCGGGCACGGCACGACTGCAGCAGGCCGATGGGCGCACACAGGACGCAGGGCTGATCGACCCCAAGTCGGCAGGCCCGCAAGGCGCGATCGCCCTGGACAACCCTTTGTGGCAAGCCGCCAGCAGCACGGCCAGCTTGCAGGTCGAAGCTTTGCTGGGGCAGTCCGGTCGGGCACCAGACGGCAAAACCGATGTGGACCCTCTGGCCGGCCTGATGGCTGGCGGTGGCATCAAGGGGCCCAGCTTGGGCACGAGCGAAGCCAACAGCGTGGCGCGTCACGAAACCGCCACCTTGAGCACCCCTCTGGATTCGCCCTACTTTGCCCAGGCGCTGGCTGAAAAGGTCAGCATGTGGGTGGGTGCCACCAAGGGCGACGGCTCGATGACGGCCGAATTGCACCTCAATCCGGCCGAGATGGGGCCGATCAACGTGAAAATTTCACTCGATGGCCAAACGGCGCAGGTGGATTTTGCCGCCGCGGCGTTAGAAACGAGAAAGGCCATCGAAGCCAGCCTGCCGATGCTGTCGAGTGCTTTGAGTGACGTCGGATTGAACATGACCGGCGGCGATGTCTCTTCCCAGACAGCGCAGCAGCAGTTCAACCAGAACTTTGCCCAGGCACAAGGCGGCGGGTGGCGTGGAAACGGCGCGTCGGGCCGCGGAGAAGCCGATGCGGGCGTGGACCCCGCCGGCATGCGCGCGGTTGCCGCGCCACGTCCTGGCCGCCTGGGCGGTCTGGACCTGTACGCCTGAGCCTGAACCGTGCCTCGACAGAGGCGCGCTCAGGTCGCCACCGGGAATCAAGCGACTTTCCCATCGTTTATTGATTCATTGCGACGGCGCTGACTTCGAATAATCCTCACATGGCAGCGGCACTTTTTGGCGCCCCGCCATGAACACCAGGAGATACGCGAATGTCAGCTGCCCCCGCCGCCCCGGCTGAAGGCGAAGCCCCCAAAAAGGGCCCCAAGAAGCTCATCATCATCATTGCTGCCGTCGTCCTGCTTCTGGTTCTGGGCGGAGGCGGGGCCTTCTTCATCATGAAGAAGAAGGCGGCTGAAGCCGAGGCCGCAGCCGCCGCGGCTGAAGAGGAAGATGGTGGTGGCCACGCCAAGCCTGCCAAGGAGGCCAAGAAGCCCGAGCATGGCAAGGGCGACCATGCCACGCCGCCTGCCTTCGTGCCGCTGGACCCTTTCATCGTCAACCTGTCTGATCGCGATTCGGAGCGTTTCGCCCAGGTTGGCATCACGCTGCAAGTGGACGACGCCAAGATGAGCGAGGAAATGAAGGCTTACATGCCCGCCATCCGCAACGCCATCTTGCTGATCCTGTCGCACAAGTCGTCGGAAGAGTTGCTGAGCGCCGAGGGCAAGCAGAAGCTGGCGCAGGAGATCCGGCGGGAGGCTGCTCGCGCCATGGGCTACGAGGTTCCCGACCCAGAAGAGGAAGACGCACCGGAAGACGAAGCGCCCAAGAAAAAGAAGAAGAAAAAGAAGAAGGCAGCCGAACCCTACAACCCGATCGTGCAGGTTCACTACTCGAACTTCATCATCCAGTGATCTTCAGCTGAGCCCCTTGTCAACGGTCCCGGAAGTCCTCAGGCCATGAACCAGCAAATCCTCTCACAAGACGAAGTTGATGCCCTCTTGCAAGGCATCACCGGCGAGAGCCAGAAGTTGGAGCAGGAAGAAGCGCCCAAGGAAGGCATTCGCGACTACAACCTGGCTCAGCAAGAACGCATCGTGCGTGGGCGCATGCCCACCATGGAAATCATCAACGAGCGTTTTGCGCGCAACATCCGCATCGGCTTGTTCAACCTGATCCGCAAATCGCCTGAAGTGTCCGTGGGTGGCATCAAGGTGCAGAAGTACAGCGCCTTCCTGCGCGAGATCGTGGTGCCCACCAACTTCAACATCATGGCGGTGCGCCCTTTGCGCGGCTCCGGCCTGATCGTGTGTGACCCCACCCTGGTGTTTGGCGTGATCGACGCGCTGTTTGGCGGCGTCGGCAAGTTCCACACCCGCATCGAAGGCCGTGATTTTTCTGCCACCGAGCAGCGCGTGATCCACCGCCTGGTCGAGGTCATCACCGCCGAGTACAAGAAGTCCTGGCACGGCATTTACCCCGTGGAGCTGGACTACCAGCGCTCGGAGATGCAGCCTCAGTTCGCCACCGTGGCCACGCCCAGCGAGATCGTGGTGTGCTGCTCGTTCACGCTGGAAATCGGCGACACCAGCGGCACCATCCACATCTGCATCCCGTATGCGACGCTGGAGCCCATCCGCGACATCCTGTTCTCGTCCATCCAGGGCGATTCGGCCGAGCCTGACCGCCGCTGGGTGAAGTTGCTCACGCAGCAGATCCAGTCCGCCGAGGTGGAACTGGTGGCCGAGCTGGCGCACGCGCCCGCCACCGTCGAGCAGTTGCTGGCCTTCAAGCCGGGTGACTTCATCGAGCTGGACCTGGAAAAAGTCATTCAGGCCAAGGTGGACGGTGTGCCCGTTTTTGACTGTTACTACGGTACGTCGAACAACAAGTACTCCTTGCGTATCGACAAGCTTCTGACCGCCGGCAACATGAGTTGGCTTGGAGACCAAAATGTCTGAAGAATTCCCGCCCGAGTCTGGTGGCAACGCCGAACAGGACGCCATGGCCGCCGAATGGGAGGCCGCGCTGGCGCAACAAGCCTCCGCGCCGCAGCCCGACATGGACGAGTTTGCCAATGCAGCCAGCGAGGTGACCAACGCCCAGCCGCAGATGACGCCTGCCGCGTTCGCCAACTTCGCACCGGCGCAGGCCAGTTCCGCTGGCAACGACATCAGCATGATCCTGGACATCCCGGTTCAGCTGACGGTGGAACTGGGCCGCACCCGTATCCCCATCAAGAACATCCTGCAACTGGCCCAAGGTTCGGTGGTGGAGCTCGACGCCCTGGCTGGCGAACCCATGGACGTGCTGGTCAACGGCTTCCTGATCGCACAGGGCGAGGTGGTGGTGGTCAACGACAAGTTCGGTATCCGCCTGACCGACATCGTGACACCGTCCGAGCGCATGCGCCGGCTGAGCAAGGGCAACTGAGCAGGATCGATCCGACATGCCATCTACCGGTTTGACCGTGATCTGGTTTCTGGGCATCGTGGCCCTGATCCCGCTGACCTTGTGGGCGCTCAAGCGCTCTGGCCTGGCCACAGGCACGGTGGGTGCGGCCCAAGCCCTGATCAAACCCGTGAGCCAGCGTGCTGGGCGTGACCGCTCAAAACATCCACACCCTGCACACGATGGCGCCGCAGGCCGTACCCGCTGGTGACCACGCCACGCCATCTTTCACGAATCTGTTGCGCCGCTCGATGGGCCAGCAAGACAAGGGTCAAGCCTGATGCGCGCTGTTTCGGTATCCAAAGCCTCGCTGTGGCCCACATTGGCCACGGTGTTGTGGCTGGCCTCATCCAGTGCCATGGCACAAAGCACGGGTGGCAGCAGCACGCTGCCTTTGCTGGTGGGCCAGGGCGCCGGTGGCAGCAGCTACTCGGTGCCGGTCCAGACCCTGCTGTTCTTCACGGCGCTGAGCTTCCTGCCTGCGGTGCTGCTGATGATGACGGGCTTCACCCGCATCGCCATCGTGCTCAGCCTGATGCGCCAGGCCATCGGCACGCAGGCGGCGCCGCCCAACCAGGTCGTGATCGGCCTGTCGCTGTTTCTGACCATGTTTGTCATGGGCCCCACGCTCGACAAGGTCTACAAGGAGGCCTACGAGCCTTTCGCCGCCAACCAGATCAGCTTCAACGAGGCGTTGGAGCGCGGCCAGGGCCCGATGCGTGCCTTCATGCTCAAGCAGACCCGTCAGTCCGACCTGGGTCTGTTCGTCAAGCTCGCCAAGATCGAGGGTGACGTCAAGCCCGAGACCGTGCCGTTTCGTGTGCTGGTGCCGGCCTTTGTCACCAGCGAGTTGAAGTCAGCCTTCCAGATCGGCTTCCTGATCTTCATTCCCTTCCTGGTGATCGACATGATCGTGGCCAGCGTGCTGATGAGCCTGGGCATGGTGATGCTGTCGCCGGTGATGGTGGCACTGCCATTCAAGCTGATGCTGTTCGTGCTGGCCGATGGCTGGAACCTGTTGCTGGGTTCGCTGGCAGCCAGCTTTGTGCAGTAAGTGCAATCAGAAAGAGGCCGGACCATGGATCCCCAACAAGTACTGACCTTTGGCCGTGACGGCTTGCTGACGCTGCTGATGGTCTGCGGCCCCATCGTGATGGTGGTGCTGGTGGTGGGGCTGCTGGTCAGCATCTTCCAGGCCGCCACGCAGATCCAAGAACAGACCTTGTCTTTCGTGCCCAAGCTGCTGGCCGCTTTCGCCACCCTGGCCGTGGCCGGCCCCTGGATGATGACCAAGCTGGTGGAGTACATCCAGCAGGTGCTGCAGTCGATCCCCTCGGTGGTGGGCTGAGCAGCCCGCAACCCAGATGGTCAGCTTTTCCGAAGCCCAGGTTCTGGCGTGGATCACGCTCTGGCTGTGGCCCTTCTTTCGGGTCATGGGCCTGTTCACTTCGGCGCCCGTGCTGTCCATGCGCGTGATCCCGCGCCGTGTGCGGCTCAGCCTGGGCATCCTGATCGTGGTGTGCGCGCAGCCCAGCCTGCCCGACATGCCGGCGATTGCACTCAACTCCCCGGCTGCCCTGATGGTGATCGCGCACGAGGTGCTGATCGGCCTGACCATGGGTTTTGCGGCACGCGTGGTGTTCGCCGCCATCGAATTCGCCGGTGAGCTGGTCGGCCTGCAGATGGGCTTGAACTTCGCCAGCTTTTTCGACCCGCTCAGTGGCACGCAGGTGACGGCTGTCAGCCGCTTCTATGGCACCACGGCGGCCTGGCTGTTTGTGGTCATGAACGGGCATCTGATGCTGACGGGCGCCGTGCTGGGCAGCTTCCATGCTTTCCCGGTGTCGCCCGAACCGCTGAGCTTTCTCAATGCGGTGCAGCCTCAGGTCTGGGGTGCCGAGGTGTTCAAGCTGGGGCTGTGGGTGTCCCTGCCCGTGGTGTCCATGCTGATTCTGGTCAACATGGTCATGGGCCTGGTGGCCCGCGTGGCCCCTCAGATGAACATCTTTTCGATCGGTTTCCCGATCACGCTGGCCGTGGGTTTCACCGGCCTGTGGCTCACCCTGCCCATGATGCAGACACCGCTGACCATGGCGCTGGAGCGGATGATGGCTTACTTCCAGTGAGGCGCTCGTGAGGTGCCCTCAAGGCATGTGAGCCGGTTTTGATGCCAGCCTGGTGCCGGGTTCTCGCAGAATTGGCGCTAACCTTGGCGCCCATGAAAGTGCCACCTCGCCACCCAGACCCTTCCGCCGCCGCCCAGACCCCACCCGATGGGCCACCACAGGCTGACAGCCCGGTACGCCGTCAGGTGCTGGGCAGTTTGCTGGGCGCGGGCGTCGGTAGCGCAGCCGGTCTGCCCGCCTGGGCTGCAAAAGGGGAGAGGGGCGAGAAGAGCGACAAGGGGATCAAGGCCGACCAAAGCGCCGAGCCCGTGCCCGTCTGGCGGCCGGACCACACCGTCATCGTCGTGCTGGAGAACCTGTCGGCCTATGACGCCACGGCTGGCCAGCGCAGGGAGCGCAAGGCGCCGGTGTACGACGCTGCCTCGGACTGGCGCTTCCTCAATGAACTGGCCGACAAGGGCGCGCGCTTCAGCAACTCGCACTTCGGGCGCACGCCTTACAACTCCCCACTGCCGACACGTTCCAGCCAGCCCAATTACCTGTTTCTGTTTTCGGGCCACCACCAGGGCGTGTTGCCGGCGTGGTTCGAGGACGAACGCTCGCCCTACAAGGGCGTGGCGCTGCGCGACCGCCAAGGCCAACCCTTGGCCACCCAGATCGAGACCAATGTGGGCGTGGCCAACAGCAACGTGCCCAACGCCTGGTTGCCGTTTACCTCACCCAACCTGGGTGCGGCCATTTTGCAAGGCGGCGGTACCTTCCTGAGCTTTTGCGAATCCCTGCCTTATCCCACCTGGAATTGCGGCACGGATTCCAGCATGGCGCCCTGTAACGCCAATTTTGCGCTGACGGACGACTACCGCCGCAAGCACAACCCGGCGGTCAACTGGACGGACCAGATCCGCCCCACCAGCCCACGGGGCCTGAATGGCGATCTGGCGAACCANNNNGTGAGCGTGAACCTGGGCTTCGAGCCCACGCGCGACCCCTTGCTCAAACAAAGCTTCCGGGGTTTTGCCAGGCATGCCGATGGCACGCCGCTGCCGTTTGACAGGTTGCCTGACGTGGCCATCGTGGTGCCCAACGAACAGCACGACGCCCACAGCAACACCGCCAAGGTGGCTGATGACTGGCTGCGCCAGCACATCGGCCCGTATGCCGAGTGGGCACAGAAGAACAACAGCCTGCTGATCATCACCTTTGACGAAGACGGCAGCACCGACGACAGCCGGGGGGACGCCTACGTCACGGGTACCCATCGCATCCCGACGCTGTTTTTCGGTGCCGGCGTCAAACCCGGGGTGTACGAGCAGCGCATCGACCACCTCAATGTGCTCTCGACCGTACTGTGGCTCAATGGGGCCCTGGGCCGATTCCGCGACGATTTCAGGCGTTACCACAAGGTGGTGGATGGCTCGGGCTCGGAGGCCGAAAAAGAGTGGCTCAACCTGAAGCCCATCACGGACGTCTTCGAGAAAGTGACCGCCAGGGTATCCGGCAAACCCGCGAAGTAAGTGCCACCGAAGTTCGTAGAATCGGCGCCCATGTCTTCCAAGTCTTCCTCCAAAGCTGCCAGCGTGTCGTCTCAACCCAGTGCCAACTACGGCGAAGGCTCGATCCGGGTCCTCAAGGGCCTGGAGCCTGTTAAACAGCGCCCGGGCATGTACACCCGGACGGACAACCCCCTGCACATCATCCAGGAGGTGATCGACAACGCCGCCGACGAAGCCCTGGCGGGTTTTGGCAAGCGCATCGCGGTGACGCTTCACACCGACGGCTCGGTCAGCGTGGAAGACGATGGGCGCGGCATCCCCTTTGGCCTGCATCCTGAAGAGCAGGTGCCGGTGGTAGAAATTGTGTTCACTCGCCTGCATGCGGGCGGCAAGTTCGACA
>JACPOH010000139.1 GCA_016185075.1 Aquabacterium sp.
ACCTCGCCGCGCAGCGCGCCGCCAGCTACAGCGGCCATTGGCTCAGCGGCCGCTCGACCTTGGCCGAGCTGCAATGGCTGGCCTCGCGCGAGCTGATGCCCTTGGCCGGTGGCCCGCTCACCTGGGCCGTGGGTGCCAACCTGCGGCGCGAGGGCCTGCGCTTCCAGCCGAGCCTGTTCGCACAGGGCCTGTTGTCTGATGCCGGGGCAGGCACCGTGGCCACATCCTTCGATGCCGGCAACCTGCGCCTGGGTGACGCCGTGCCCATGCAGCCTTCCAGCGCCTCACGTTATGTGTGGGGCCTGCTCAGCGAATGGCAGGCGCCGGTCGCCCCCACGCTGACCCTGGGTGCCGCCGTGCGCACCGACCATGACGAGTACGCCGGGCAGTCGTGGACGGGCAAGACCAGCGCGCGCTGGCAGGCCGCGCCGAACCTGATGTGGCGTGCCTCGCTGGGCACGGGCTTTCGCACGCCCACGCTCAACCAGCTGCGCTCACCGGGGCGCTCCGATGGCGTGACGCAGAGCCACGACTGCACCGCCGCCTTGCAGGCCCTGGCCGCATCGCTCGGGGTGACGCCTTGTACGGGCGCCACCAGCTACCCCCTGGTGGTGGGCGGCAACGGCGACCTGCAGCCCGAGAAGTCGGTGCAGGCCAATCTGGGTTTGCGCCTGGAGCCTTCAGCCGGTTATGTGTTGGGCGCAGACTTGTGGGCCGTGCACATCCATGACCGCATCGGGGCGGTGGACGAAGCCGTGGCTTTCGAGAATCCACTGGCCGTGCCTTCCGCCTGGACCACGGTGGACACCGGCAGCGGCCCGCGACTGGCGCTGCAAGGGCGTCCCACCAACCTGGGCACGCTGATGTCGTCCGGTCTGGACCTGCTGGCCAGCGCGCGCCGCCCCACGATGCTTGGCGTGATCGACACGCAGCTGCGTGCCACCGTCATGCTGCGTGAAGACAGCCAGGTCTACCCTGGTGGCCCCTGGTTCAGCGCCATCGACGACGGGCGCTATGGCGCACCCACCCTGAAGTGGCGGGCCAACTGGCGCACCAGCCTGATCAACGCCGGCTGGACGCACAGCCTGACCGCACGCTACCAATCAGGCTACGACGACGCCCCCATGACCGCCTACCCGGTGGATGCGAATGGCCAGGTGTCCGGCCCGGCGCAGCAGATCCGGCTCAAGGCCAACGATCAGGTGCTGTGGGACTGGCAGACCAGCTGGCAGCTCAGCGGCACCCTGCAAGTGACGGCCGGCGTGATCAACCTCTTCGATGCCAAACCACCCCTGTCGCTCAACCAGATCGGCCCCGGCAAAGGCCAGATGCTGGGTTACGACGAGCGCTACTTCGACGCCCGTGGCCGCATGCTGACCGTGGAGGCGCGGCTGACGTTCTGACGGCCATGTGCCGGCGTACCGCTGACGCCAACGCGGGAACAGGCTTGACAGCCGCCGCCATGGCGCGCAACGTGCCCACACAGGAGGCCCGTCATGCAGTCGTTGACCCGCATAGAACACGATGCCATGGGCGAGATCATGGTGCCTGCATCCGCCCTGTGGGGCGCGCAGACCCAGCGCTCCTTGCAGCATTTCGCGATCTCCACCGAGCGCATGCCGATGAGCTTGATCATGGCCCTGGCCCGCGTCAAGCGCGCCTGCGCCCTGGTCAATGCCGGGTTGGGCTTGCTGGATGCGCATGTGTCGTCGGCCATCGTGCAGGCGGCTGACGAGGTACTGGCCGGCCAGCGCGACGATGCCTTCCCCTTGTCGGTCTGGCAGACGGGCTCGGGTACGCAGACCAACATGAACATGAACGAGGTGCTGGCCAACCGCGCTTCAGAACTGCTGGGCGGTGGCCGCGGGCCAGAACGCCTGGTGCACCCGAACGACCACGTCAACCTGGGCCAGTCGTCCAACGACATCTTCCCCACCGCCATGCATGTGGCCGCGCTGTCGGCGCTGAACCTGGCCTTGTTGCCGGCCTTGAGCGCGTTGCGAGACACCCTGGCTGACAAGGCCGATGCCTTTGCCGACATCATCAAGATCGGCCGCACCCACTTGCAGGACGCCACGCCGCTGACCCTCGGCCAGGAGATGTCGGGCTGGGTGGCCCAGCTGGCGCATGCGCATGCCGCCATCACCCACAGCCTGGACGCCCTGCATGCTTTGGCGGTAGGCGGCACCGCGGTGGGCACGGGCCTGAACACGCACGCGCAGTTCGGTGAGCGGGTGGCGACCATGCTGGCCGAGGAGCTGGGCTGGCCCCTGTACACGGCGCCCAATCGCTTTGCAGCCCTGGCCGGGCACGAGCCATTGGTGAGCGCGCACGGGGCCCTCAAGACCCTGGCCGTGGCCTTGAACAAGATTGCCAACGATGTGCGCTGGCTGGCGTCCGGCCCGCGTTGTGGCCTGGGTGAGCTGCACCTGCCTGAAAACGAGCCCGGCAGCTCCATCATGCCCGGCAAGGTCAACCCCACGCAGTGCGAGGCGCTCACCATGGTGTGCTGCCAGGTCATGGGCAATGACGTGGCGCTGAGCATGGGCGCCGCCTCGGGCCACTTCGAGCTCAACGTCTACAAGCCGCTGATCGCGCACGCCTTCATGCAAAGCGTGCGCCTGCTGGCCGATGGCATGGCCAGCTTCGATGTGCATTGCGCCCGCGGCATCGAGGCAGACCGCGCCCGCATGGCCGAGTTGGTGGGGCGCTCGCTGATGCTGGTCACGGCGCTCAGCCCCCACATCGGCTACGAACGCGCCGCGCACATGGCGCAATACGCCCACGCCAAAGGCCTCACCCTGCGCGTGGCCGCGCTGGAGTTGGGCGATGTCACGGCCGAGGAGTTCGACGAGTGGGTGCGCCCGCAGCGCATGGTGTGAGGCGTGTCGGCAGGCGCTTCAAGCCACGAAGCGCCACACCGTGAAGAAGTGGCTGGCCGTGCCCCCCAGCACAAACAGGTGCCAGATGCCGTGCGCATGGCGCAGGCGCTTGTCCAGCACATAGAACACGATGCCCACGGTGTAGAGCAGGCCGCCAGCCAGCAGCCACAACCACCCACCATCGCGCAGCCCGTTCATCAGCGGCGTGGCCGCGGCGATGCCGCACCAGCCCATCAGCACGTACAGGGGGACCGATGGCACCGTCTCGCGGCCCCACCACAACTCCTTGCCGATGCCCACCAGCGCCAGCGTCCATTCAAAGGCGAAGATGCTCCAGCCCAGCGGGCCATGCAGCGTCACCAGCGTGAAGGGCGTGTAGGTGCCGGCGATCAGCAGGTAGATGGCGCAGTGGTCCACCTTGGCCCACATGGCCTTGCTGGCGCCACGCACGCTGTGATAGAGCGACGAGGCCGCATACAGCACGACCATCGTGAGGCCGAACACACTGACGCCGATGATCCTCAGGGCATCCCCGCCTTCGATGGCCTGTGCCACCAGCACAGCCGAGCCCACCACGGCCAGGGCCAGCCCGAGCAGATGGGTCACGCTGTTCAATCGCTCGCCGTGGTACATGGCGTCCTTGCCGCTAAAGGGGAGGTGAAAGGTGGAGCCATGCTACGCGCCCCCGCACGACATGCTGATGACAGGGCCATGCGGTCATTGCGCCAGATCATGGCGCCCGCATTCAAACGGCTGTTTTGACCGTTCGGCGGACGCCTGATACCGCTCGTCCGTGGGGTCTTTCAAGTGTGAAAGATTTGCTTACATGGCGTAACCGGCTGCCTTAATCTGCGTACGCACAGTTGGCAAACCCGCTGAAAAGCGGGGACGCAAAGCATCCGGTCTTCCTGCATGGGAACATGCAAAAGATAGCGGGGTTGCCTCGGTGGAATGGGCCCGTTCCACAGAGACCGTCCCATTGGTTTGGCGCTTGCAATTCTCACCCAACCCTCGAAGTCCGCCGTGACTTCAACCTGTTGAAGGATGCAAGATGAAAGCCCAAGCTCTGATGATCTCCGTGATGCTGGCCTCTCCCGTGTTCGCTGCCAATTTCGGCAGCACGGAGCCACCCAGGACCACGCCCCCCGTCACCCCACCGACCACCACGGTCACGCCTCCGAAGCCCGCCAGCACGTCGGCGTTTGCCGGCCCTCAGGTCACTGGCCTGTTTCGCATCGTCAAGCCCGATGGCAGCACGGTGATCGCCCAGACGCCCATCTGCATGAGCACCAGCGTGATCAATGTGATCAACGTGGCCACCACCGATGCGTTCTACAGTGGCAACGGCAAGTGCGCCTTCAACGTCAAGTACGACGAGGTGTCTGGGGTGGCGGCGACCAACACCACCAACCGCCTGTTCAGCAATGACACCTTGATTGCGCAGAACACCAAGATCGACCTGGCCGCCAACGTGCTCAAGACAATCTGGACCCAGCCCTATCTCGTGCCTGGCCAGAACAACGTGAAGGTGGTGATCAACGCAGACTCGGCCACACCCAGTGTGGGCTGGGTGAGGGTCAATGTGAGCGGCACATGTGGTGCGACGACCACCACCACGCCACCCAAGACTGAGCCGCCGAAGACGGACACACCGAAGACGGAGCCACCCAAGACCGAGCCGCCCAAGAATGAGCCGCCCAAGAACGAGCAGCCCAAGACGGACTCGCCGAAGACCACTCCCCCGGCGGTGACGCCGCCCACTCCTCCCGTCGTGAAGTTCTCGCCCGGCTCGGTGGAGTGGAACAACGTCACCAACGCCTTTGGCTACAGCAACTATGGCGTCAACGGGCTCAAGGGCAAGAACTACGCCCGCTACAGCGAGCTCGTCAAGCTCAATGCAGACGTGACGGTGGTGTTCAACGCCAAGGTGGTGGACCAGGCGACCTACAACGCCTTGATGACACGCTGGAACAGCTTCGTGATGGAGCCCGCCTTCCAGGCAGCCATGAAGGCCATCGTGCCGTCGACTGACAAGAAGTAAGTGTCGACGAGGGGCTGGCCGGTGTCCTGCCTGGTCAGCCCCCCGTCAGTGGCACGTGTGCACCGGACGTCCAGCGGAGGTATCTCCATGCCCTCTTCACCTTTGACGTTGTCACCAGCCAGGCGCGGTCTTGCTGGATGCGCGCTGAGTCTGCTCATCCTGGGTAGCCAGATCGCGCAGGCCGCCAAGCCGGTACAGCCCGCACCGGATCTGACCCAGATGCTGCAACCCATGCCCTTGAGTCAGCCGGAACCCCAGCCGCCCGTCAGCGCGTCGCCGCCACGCGCACTTCGCCCGCTGAGCCCGGAATCGCTGGAGGCCTACAGCGCACCGGGCGCACAGGCCTTGGGCAGCACGCCGCAGGGCACGCTGGTGCGGGCCTATGCCATCA
>JACPOH010000140.1 GCA_016185075.1 Aquabacterium sp.
GCTGTTCGTGCAGAAGTAACGTGTGGCAGCCAATGAGGGCCCCGCGCGGAGGCGGCGAGCAGCAAGAAGCCTGGTGCCCCGAGCCGGGGTCGAACCGGCACGCCGCCTTTCAGCAAGCGGCGGATTTTAAGTCCGCTGTGTCTACCGATTTCACCATCGGGGCCTGGGGCGCAAGTGTACGTCCTGCCATGGCACGCCTTGTGCCGCTTCGGCTTGCCAAGGGCGCGATGCCCCACGCCGGGGGGACTCGATAAAAATCTTGATGAAAAGTTGCAACAGCTTGCGCAACTGCTCAAAAACGATGTATAGTTCAGGTCTTCGCTGATCGCGACACCAAACGATCAAGACGCAAGTCAAAGGCAATAGCCAAAGCGAAGACGCCGTCGAAAGACAGCACATGCGGGATTAGCTCAGTTGGTAGAGCGATACCTTGCCAAGGTATAGGTCGAGAGTTCGAGCCTCTTATCCCGCTCCAAATTCAAAAGGGAAGCCAGCGCGCTTCCCTTTTTTCCAGCCCCCCGCTGGAAGCCTGTTCCAGAGGCGCGGTAGCAAAGCGGTTATGCACCGGATTGCAAATCCGTGTAGGTCGGTTCGACTCCGGCCCGCGCCTCCACCCCTCCTTTTTGTTGTCCCCCCAGCTTGTTTGTCGGCTCGCCCGCTTGGGCACCGCCGTTCCCTGGCACGTCTGCCATGCCAGGGCTGGCTCGATGCCTGGGGCCGGAACGCAGAGGCCAGAAACCAGGGAGCGGAAATGCGCGGCGAAGACGCCTCTATTGCCGCTTAAGACTTCACGCCCCCCCACCTAGCATCCCTGATACACGCCACCAGAGCCCCAAAAGGGTCTGGACGGCTTGTGTGCCCGTTGTTGTTGACCTGGGAGCTATCTGGTGGATCCCACCTCCGAGCCCGATCTGATCGAAGAGCCGATTGGAGCACCTGAGCAGGCCTTTGCCGCAGGTGAGGGCGCAGCCTTGTCTGCCGATCCGCTGCTGGAAGCCGTGGTGTGGTTGTGCCATCACCATGGCATCGACCGCAGCCATGCCTCCCTGCTGGACGGGCTGCAGGTGGATGAGGGCGGCATGTCCCCACCGCAGGCCGTGCAGGTGCTCAAGCAGATCGGTTTCAGCGCGACCCTGGTCAAGCGGCCTCCCAGCAAGATCCTCGGGCTGTTGATGCCGGTGGTGATGCTGCTCAAGAACGGCGATGCCGTGATCCTGACCCGGAGGCTGGGTTCACGCTCCAAGCGGGCAGGGGGCACGCGCTATGAGGTGGTGATGCCGGGCTCGGGCAACGAGGTCTGCACCGCCACGGAAGAAGAACTGCTGCCCGAGTACTCCGGCTACACCTTGCTGGCCGCGCTCAAGCCCGGCACCGTGCACGGTGACCGTGAGGCCCAGCAATTGTCACCATCGCACTGGTTGTGGTCCACGCTCAAGCGTTACGTGCCGTACTACCGTGCGGCCATGGTGGCGGCCTTGCTGAGCAACCTGCTGATGCTGGTGACGGGCTTCTTCACCTCCATCGTGTATGACAAGGTGATCCCTCACGACGCCATGGTGACCATGTGGTCACTGGGTATCGGCACCTTGATCGGCATCTTCTTTGACCTGGTGGCGCGGCAGCTGCGCAGTTACCTGATCGACACGGCCGGCAAGAAGGCGGATCTGATCATGGGCAACATGCTGTTCAACCAGGCCTTGAACATCCGCCTGGAGCACCGGCCTGATTCGGCGGGCTCGTTTGCGCACAGGTTGTCGCAGATCGAGGTGGTGCGCGAGTTCTCGACATCGGCCAGTGCCTCGGTGCTGACGGATCTGCCCTTCATCTTCCTGTTCGTGTTGATGACCTATGTGGTGGCCGGGCCGCTGGTGTTCGTGCTGCTGATTGCGATCCCGACGGTGCTGGGCCTGTCCATCGGCATACAGGCCATGCTGCGCCGCTCGATGCGGGCGAACATGGCGCAGCACGCCGACTTGCAAGGCGTGCTGGTCGAGGCCATGGAAGGCCTGGAAGATGTGCGTGCAGCCGGTGCAGCAGGCTATTTCTCCAAGCGTTATGAGGCGGCCAATGCGGCGGCAGCGGCTTCATCGCTTCGTTCGAGGGCCATTGCCAGCCTGGTGAACAACTTTTCTGCCGTGGTGCAACCCCTGGTGACCGTGGCCATGCTGATGTGGGGCGTGGTGCTGATCAAGGCAGGCCAGGTGTCGGGCGGTTCGCTGATCGGTGCGGTGATGTTCGCCGGCCGTGCTGTGGCGCCCTTGACTTCGCTGGTGGCGCTGGCCAGCCGCTATCAAGGCGCCAAGGCCGCCTTGCTGATCCTCAATGACCTGATGGCCATGCCCACCGAGCGCGTGGCCGGCAAGCAGTACCTCACACGCAAGAGCCTCAAGGGCCAGCTGGGCATGCACGAGGTGATGTTCGCCTACCCCAAGGGCAAGCACGACCATGCGCCCACGGTGCTCAAAGGCATCAACCTGCAGATTCAGCCTGGCGAGCGCATCGCCATCCTGGGCAAGATCGGCAGTGGCAAGTCCACCATCCTGCGCCTGCTGGCAGGGCTGTACCAGCCCACCGATGGCTTTGTGGAGGTCGATGGCATCGACCTGCGTCAGATCGACCCAGTGGACTTCCGCTCGCATGTTGGCTTCGTGTCGCAAGAGCCTCGCCTCTTCTACGGCACCCTGAAAGAAAACGTGCTGCTGGGCCGCTCCAACGCCGATGTGAGTCACTTCCTGGAGGTGGCGCGGCAAACGGGGCTGGACAAGCTCGCAGCGGCACACCCCATGGGCTACGACCTGCCCGTGGGGGAGATGGGCTCGCTGCTGTCTGGCGGCCAACGCCAGTTGGTGGCCCTGGCACGTTGCCTGGTGACCAAATCCCAGGTGCTGCTGATGGACGAACCCACCAGCTCCATGGATGCGCAGTCGGAGGCCAGCTTCATCAACCATTTGCGTTCGGCCGTGCATGGGCAGACGCTGATCGTGGTTACGCACCGCCCGGCCTTGCTGGATGTGGTGGACCGCATCATCGTGGTCGATGGCGGCAAGATCCTGGCCGATGGTCCCAAGGCCAAGGTGCTGGCGATGCTGGCCGGCCAACGCCCGGGCCATGTGCAGCCGGTGCCGGCGCCACCCCAAGCTCAGCCTGCGCCCCAGCCGCAGCGTGAGCTGGCCGCAGCGGGTTGACGACCATGGCACTGGCATTGCGTCGATCCAGGAAGAACGCTGACGGGGTGGCCTACCCCGGCGACGAAGCCTTTCTGTCGGGCATCAAGCAGGCCGAGCTGGTCGAGGCCACGCCCCAGGCCGTGTGGGCGCTGTACCTGATGCTGACGGTGGTGGTTGTGGCCATCACCTGGGCCTTCATGGCGCGTGTCGAGCAGATCACCAAGGCCGAAGGCAAGGTGGTGTCCGACGGGCGCGAGCAGGCCAGCCTCGAAGGCGGCATCTTGCGCAACATGCTGGTTCGCGAAGGCATGATGGTCGAGAAGGGCCAGGATCTCTTGCAGATCGACCCCACGCGTGCCGAAGCCCAGCAAAACGAAGGCGAGGCCAAGCGCCTGGCCTTGACCGGCACGCTGGCGCGCCTGCTGGCCGAGTCCACCGGCAAGCCGCTGATCTTCCCCAAGGAAGTGCGGGCCGTGCCACAGATCGTGCATGACGAGACCGAATCGTATGACGCGCGGCGCATGGCGCTGGAAGAAGCCGTGGGCGTGACGCGCCGCAGCCTGGCCCTGTTGAGGCGCGAGCTGGCCATGGCCGAGCGCATGTCGGCCAAAGGCCTGATGTCCGAAGTGGAAGTGATGCGCTCGCAGCGCCAGGTCAATGACCTGACCTTGCAGATCCAGGAACGCATCAATCGCTTCCGTCAGGATGCCAGTGCCGAACTGGTCAAGGTCCGCACCGAGCTGGCCCAGCTGGAAGAGCAGATGGTGGTCAAGCAGGACATGCTGACCCGCACGACCCTGAAGTCCCCCGTGAAAGGCCTGGTCAAGAACATCCGCATCGCCACGGTGGGCGGGGTGGTGCCGGCCGGCGCGGCCATCATGGAAATCCTGCCAGTTGGCTCACGTGTGCTGATCGAGGCGCGTATCAAGCCGTCCGACATCGGCTTCGTGCATGTGGGCCTGCCGGTGACGGTCAAGCTCAGTGCATACGACTACTTCATGTACGGCGGGCTCAAGGGCACGATCGATTACATCAGTCCGGATGCCCTGGGGGATGACGCCAAGACCGGCGCCCGCGATGCCACTTACTACCGGGCGGTGATTCGCTCGGATGTATCGACCCTGCACCAGGGGAAGAAGCCGCTGGCCGTGATGCCCGGCATGACAGCCACGGTCGAGGTGATGACCGGCGAGAGGACCGTCATGCAGTACTTGCTGCAGCCGTTGGTCAAGTCTCAGGAAGCTTTCACAGAGCGTTGAGCCATGAAGACCACCTCCTTTCCTTTTCTGAAGTCTGCCGTCTGTGTGGCCGTGCTGGCGGCGCAAGCTGGCATGGTGGGCGCCTGGGCGCGCTGCGCAGACGACCTGGCGGGCGAGCCCAAGCCGGACAAGTCGGCCTATATCAAAGGCGGCGCCAAGGCCGCGGCGAGCAAGGTCGAGGCCGAGCCGGCGCCGATGGACCCGGTCAGCCAGCTGCAGTTGATCGCCCGTGAGGCCGAGCGGCGCAGTGCCTCCGTGGGGGCGTCTCGCCTGCTGGCCGAAGCCGCCGAGCTGGATGTGACCGAAACCAAGGCCGGCCGCTGGCCGCAGGTGTCCGTCAACGGTGTGCTGGGTGCGGGTGGCAGCACAACGGCCGCCTCAGCCGCCTGACGGACTGGCGATCCAACCTGGCCGGTGCCGCCAAGTTTGGCGCGGCCGTGACCACGGAACAAGTCGTGCTGGAAGCCGTGAGCGCCGCGCTGGAGCGCAACCGCTACCGCTTGCAAGCTCAGGTCTACCAGCAGTACATGCGCAAGATGAGCTGCCTGGTCGAGGCCCTGGAAGGCATCGTCAATGAAGACAAGGGCCGCATGAGCGAGCTGGTCCAGGCCCGCAAGACGCAGGCGCAAACCGAGCTGCAGCGCGACCAGGCCCTGGCCCAAAGCCGCCAGAGCGAGATCAAGTTGCGCAAGCTGATCGGGGAGCAGGTGCCCCCGGGCGACGGCATCACCATCCCGCTGGCCAGCGTGCCCGAGATCGGCGAGATCAACCGCCAGATCGAGTACGGCAACGATGCGCAGCAACTGCGCGCCCAGGCGGAAGCCCAGGAAAGCTATGCCAAGGCCGTGGTGGCAGGGCAGGGGCCGCAGTTCAACTGGAGCCTGGGCAAGACCCAGGGCATGCAGGGTTCGGCCAATACATCCTCCTGGCGCGCCGGGGTGACGGTGAGCTACAGCCTTTTCAACGGCTTTTCTGACGAGGCCACCTCCAAGGCCGCGGCCAAGCGCGCCGAGGCCACCCGCCAGCAGCTGCAGGATCTGCTCAACAGCAAGTTCAGCCGCACCGCCGAGATGTACGACGTGGCCACCAGCGCCTTCGACCGGGCCAAGCGCTATGTGGACGTGCTGCGCGACAGCGAACGGGTGCGCAACTTCACCTTCCAGCAGTGGTCCCAACTGGGGCGCCGCTCGCTGTTTGACGTGATGTCGTCCGAAAGCGACCACTTCAACCTGCGCATCGCCTACGTCAACGCCCTGCACGACGGCTACCTGGCCAGCGCCCAGTTGCGCTCCCTGGGGGCAGGCCTGACCGCCTGGTTGACCCCGGAAGCCGTGTCTCGGTAAGCCTGGCCGCGGGTATGGCAAGCCCAATTTGACGGGTTTTTCACGCTTTGTTGGCGGGAGCACCCTAGGGGGCGCTCGCCTAATCTTGGCTCTGCGGCGACGATCGCCGTGTTTTGACGGGCCAATGTGATGGGAAATCAAGCTCTTGCCGCCTCCTTTCGTCCAGCTCAGCAAGCTGTGTCGACGCTCGTGAAGGAGGTTGCGGCCTCCGCAGCTGCCATGCCGACCACACCACCATCTTCGCCCCAGGCTGCCGCCCAGCCGGCCCCCAGCCAGATCCCGCAGGATCAATCCCTCCTGATCCGCGGCATCGAATTGCAAAACGCCGGGCAACTGGCCGAAGCCGAAGCCATCTTCACCAGCTACCTGCAGGCCCATCCGTGCGATGGCATTGCCACCTATTCGCTTGCCGTGATCCTGATGCAGCGCCAGGACCACGCCCGCGCGCTGGCCATTCTGGAGCCCTGCGTGCAGGTCACCCCCGGTTTTGCCCCCGTGTGGATGGCTTATGCCAACGTGCTGCAGAACCTGGGCCGCCGTGAAGAGGCCCTGGCGGCCTACGACAAGGCCGTGGCCATCAACCCCCAGTACACCGAGGCCCTGATCAACAGTGGCGTGCTGCTGCGCGAAAGCCATCGCCACCTGGAGGCGCTGCAACGCTTCCAGCAGGTGCTGGCCATCAAGCCCGACCACGAAACCGCCCTGGGCAACTGCGGCATCATCCTGACCGAATTCAAGCGCTCGGAAGAGGCCATCGGCATGTTCCAGCGCCTGCTGGCCATCAAGCCGGAATATGACTGGGGCCTGGGCCTGCTTGGCTACGAACGCCTGCACACCTGCGACTGGACTGACTTTGAAGCCATGGCCCAGCGCATCGTGCAGGGCATCCACCAAGGCAAGAGGACCTGCAAATCCCTGCCGCTGATGGCCTTCTCGGATGACGTGGCCGCCCACCAGATCAGCTAGCGCCTGTTCGGCCAACGCTTCCCGCAGGCCAAGCAGGCCCTGTGGACGGGCCAACGCTACAACCACAAGAAGATCCGCCTGGCCTATGTGTCGCCCGACCTGCGCGAACACCCCGTGGGCCACCTGATGTGCGGCATCTTCGAGCACCACGACAAGAACCGCTTCGAGACCATCGCCATCTCGCTGGGCATTGACGACAAGAGCCGCCTGCGCAGCCGCATGCTCAACTGCTTCGACCACTTCGTGGATGCCCGCCTGATGACCTCGCGCCAGATCGCCGAGAAGATGCGCGAGATGGAAGTGGACATCGCTGTGGACCTGGCCGGCTACACCGCTGATTCACGCACCGATGTGTTCGCCCACCGCCCCGCACCCGTGCACGTGAACTACCTGGGCTACCCCGGCACCATGGGCGTGCCCTATATGGACTACATCATGGCGGACCGCTTCGTGATCCCGCCCGAGCACCAGTGCTACTACGACGAGAAGGTGGCCTATCTGCCCGATGCCTACCTGCCCACCGATGCCGGCCTGAAGATCGCCGAACGCACGCCCACCCGCGCCGAATGCGGCCTGCCGGATGACGCCCTGGTGTTCTGCTCGTTCAGCCACGACTACAAGATCTCGCCCCCGCTGTTCGATGTGTGGATGCGCCTGCTGCAACAGGTGCCCGGCAGCGTGCTGTGGCTGATGTCGCGCGGGCAGGCTGCACAGGCCAACCTGCGCAACGAAGCCGCCAAGCGCGGCGTGGACCCAGCCCGCCTGGTGTTTGCCGGCCGCGTGCCCATGGTGGAAGACCACCTGGCGCGCTACCGCCAGGCCGACATCTTCCTGGACACCCACCCCTACAACGCCCACACCACCGCTGCAGACGCCCTGATGGCCGGCCTGCCCGTGGTCACCTTCATGGGCGGCGCCTTCCCGGCACGCGTGGCGGCCAGCCTGCTGCACGCCATCGGCCTGCCCGAGTTGGTGGCCGATTCGAAAGAAGGCTACGAAGCCCTGGCCCTGAAGCTCGCCAACGACCGCCCCCTCCGCGAAGCCCTGCGTACCAAGCTGGCTGCCAACCAACGCACCCACGCCTTGTTTGACACCGAACGCTTCTGCCGCAACATGGAGGCGATCTACGTCTCGATGTGGCGCAAGGCCGAGCTGGGTGAAGCCCACGACCAACTCTGAACACGGGAAGGGCAGCACACCATGGCGCAACCCAGCATCCACACCGTCTTCCAGGCCATCGAGAACCGCACGCTGCCTGTGCAGCAATCGCAAGAGCTGGTGAAGTTCGCCCAGCACGATGGCTTCTTCCACCTGGCTGCGCTCAAGCACAGCCGCGCCAACGCCCTCAAAGCCTGGTTTGCCGACAAGGGCCTGAGCCGCGTGATCCTGGGTGCCAACATCAGCGGCTTTGGCTGCCAGATCCCCGGCTGCACGGTGGAGTACCTGGAAAAGGGCTTCTTCGAAGAGCCCGTTGACGCCATCCGCGCCGAGAAGCGGGCCTTCCTGGAAGGCGCCATCGTCATCGTCAACAACAACGATGTGGGCCAGGCCAAAGCCGAGTACGCCGACTTCTACACCCAGTGCGACAAGACCATCTTCGTCGCCTGGGACTGGGACAACCACCACTGGCTGGACCTGAGCACCTTCCTGGCCGCGCACAGCGATGTGTACGCCCCTGGCCACCACGAGAACCTCTACCTGCTGACCCGCTACAACTGGGCCACCGTGGGCCCCGTGTACTGCGGCACCGTGCAGTGGTCACGCCAGTTTCTGACCGACAGCATCGCCCAGATCGTGAGTGCCAAGCGCGCCAACGCGCCGCTGGGCAAGCACATCCCGTATGCGCCCTTCACCTACCGCAACCGCGTGGTGAGCACGCTGAGCCAGCACTACCCATCGATCGGCTTCAGCGACCGCAACTTCCATGTGCGCACGCCCGAAGAGCGCCTGGAGGAATGGTATTCACACAAGGTGCACTGGATTGCACCTGTGCTCAATGACGTGGCCATCCGCATCTTTGACGCGCTGAGCACGGGCGGCATCCCCGTTGTGCCGGCCTCGATGCAGTTCCTGCCACCCATCAAGGACATCAGCCGTGAACACATCGTGTTCAGCACGCCCGACGACATCATGAACCCCAAGCCGCTGATCGAGCGCGCCGTGGCCATGTTCGACGCAGGCGGTGCAGACGGCATCGTGGCCCGCCACCGCTACGCCCTGGACCACCACCACGGCAACCAGCGCATGGCCGATGTGATGAGATTCGTGAGGGAGCGTTTTGAATCATGAGCAGCAGTATCCAAACCAACCACAAAGGCCAGTGCGCCATCGTCATCCCCATCTACCGGGCCGAGCTGGAGCCGCTGGAAAAGTTCTCGCTGGACTATTCCACCCAGCACCTGAAACCTGGGCGTGACCTGTTCTTCGTGGCCCCCGAACACCTGGACGTGGGCTACTACACCCGCCACTACCCGGGCGTGCCTGTGGTGCGCTTTGACAATGGCTACTTTGCCTCGGTCAAAGGCTACAACCGCCTGATGCTGAACCCGGCGTTCTACGAGCGCTTTGCCAGCAGCCACGAGTTCATGCTGTTGCTGCAGACCGACGCCATCTTGCTGCGCGACGAGCTGGACCACTGGTGCAGCCAACCCTGGGACTACGTGGGCGCCCCCTGGCCCGATGGCCTGGAGGTGATGATCAACCTCGACAACTTCACCGGCCCGCTGGGCAAGCGCGTGAAGGTGCACGTGGGCAACGGTGGCCTGAGCCTGCGCCGCAACGCGGCCTGCATCGAGCTGCTCAAAGAGTTCCCACAGGCGACGGACATGTTCCTGCGCTCGGGCTCCAGCGAAGACATCTTCTTTTCGCTGATCGGCTCACAGTCGGTGAGCTTCAAGATCCCCAACGAGCGCGTGGCCTCGCTGTTTGCGCTCGAACTGCAACCCGAACGCTACCTGGCCATCAACCAGGGCAGGGCGCCCATGGGCGGCCACGCCTGGTGGCGCTACAACCAGCCCTTCTGGGTGGCGCTGCTGGAGCAGCAACCGCCGGTGCTGGTGCCGGCTGCACCGCCTGGACGACCCATTTTGAGTGGGGGTGGGGTGGTGGCGGCGCATTGAGTGTGTGGGGGCGCTTGCTGGGCGCCACCTGATTCAGGTCGCCACTTCTCACCCAACATGACACGATCACGTCTGGGCGATGTGTCTGCCATGGCGAGCCAGGCCCCATCCAATTCAACCGGTACCTATTGGCGGGCCCAGGCTACAGCACCTTCGAAGTAGGCGGGGGCACGCCAGACTTCCATCATGGGCTTCGGTTGAATCAGTTTGGCGAAATAGTCAAAAGCATTTTTGTCTTGGCAACGAACCGCAAACAAGGCGAAATTGTTGATGTTCCATTGATCTGGATAGTCCAGTACCACTGCCTTGGCGCCTCGCATCATGCGAACGCAGTCCACGGGGGCATCTTCAAACCGATCGAAATACCTGAGCTCCGCTATCCACCAGTGGATCCGCGCATACATGGCGTCGGACTGCGTTGGGCCCAGTCCTGCTACGGCTTTGGTGATGAACGCGTTCAGCTCATCGCGGCTACCGCCCCACTTTGGGCTGAATCGACCGGATCCCACGAAGTACGTTTGAAGGAAATGGGGCTCCCGCTGGACAGCTTCTGTAAAAAGGGCCTCATGCTGTGAGGCCGGCCAACTCTGGTACTGCGCGATATTCAGCATGAACTCGTACCAGGACGGATCCACTGACGCGATTGTTTTGGTGTTCTCCAGTTGCGATCTGGCCAACCGAATGTAGCGCTTGAATTCTGTCGTTTGGTCTGGCGGGACCTTGTATGCGTAGTCGGTGCCACGGATGGCAAAACCGTGGCTGAGCAGAACGTCGGCGAGAAAGATTTGTGCGACCGGGGCGTTGGGTGAGCGTGTTGCCCATGCGCGGGCCTTGTCCTCCATTGCCGACCATCCTTCTC
Source organism: Aquabacterium sp. (assembly GCA_016185075.1). Lineage (GTDB taxonomy): Bacteria > Pseudomonadota > Gammaproteobacteria > Burkholderiales > Burkholderiaceae_C > Aquabacterium. Next base: position 10,714 of record JACPOH010000140.1, read on the forward strand.
TTTGTGCAGTGTCCAAAATCACATTGCGTAGCGCACCATTGACAAGGGAACGCATCCAGAGCCCGCTTGGGGTCCGCATTTTTTTCTCTCGATAAGTGTTGGCGATTCTTTCTATCTCCTCAAGATCACCTGATTTCCACAGCCTTTGAATTTTTTCGTGTGTGTTGGCGCGGACTTGCAATTCAGTTTCACTGGCATGACAAACGACAGTGAGAAAAAGCAGAAGGGCGATAACGATACTTCTCATTGAATCCACGACCAAAGCTTTGAATGTCCGACAGGTGATGCGTTGCGCAAAGTTGTTCAGCCCATTGTGAAGGTGCCTGAGTTAGCTCGCCGGCGTGTGCATCACCGTCCCGCTTGTTGTTGGGTGATTACTTTTCAAAGAAGCCCAGCTTGGCCGCTTCGCCGTCCACTTCGATCTTCTGCCCCACAAGCTGATGGGTGTCTTTGTCTTCCACCCGTCTTTGTCTTCCACCCACACGGCGGCGCGTGGCCCGCCGAGTTGGCCGGTCACGAGGTATTGCTTGCCCGTTTCCGGGGTGAACTCGATGGTGCCTTTGACCTGGTAGACGGTGTTGGCCATGGCCAGAATGGGCGCGGCGTATTGGGTGCGCGCCACGATGAGGATCTGGGTGGGCTTGTTGGCCGGGATGGCCCGCGAGACGGGCACCGTGGTCAGGTACATGCCGCGGCCATAGCTGGCTGAGAGCGATTTGAAGCGTGCGTTGTCCCAGTTGTGGCCTTCGTACTGCTCGGCATAGAAGAAGTCGGCACTGGAGACCCCGTGTGTGACGAAGGTGTCGGTCAGCGTGGCAGAGCTGCCGGCGTAGTTTTCCGGGAAGGGGCTGAAGGGTTTGGTGGCGCAGCCGGACATCAAGGCGGCGGTGGAGATCGCTATGAGAGAAGCAAGTCGTTTCATATGAACATCGGTTCAGCTGGTCAGGGCGCAAACAGGGGGACGGCTCGCCCCTGGATTTTCTCGACCAAGCATAACGGCGAGTGCGTGAGCTGTCCTCAAGCCGGGCTGAAACGCGTCCCTCTTGTGGTGTAGCCAACTCAGACGTAAGGTGCGATTTCGAAGCGGCTCTTGCCCAAGGCCAGCCATTGGCGCGCGTCCAGGCGGTTTTCTGCGGCGCGCCGGGCGTAGTCTTCGGCCACTTCCTGCTGGTGCTGTGGTGTGATCATCCCGCCAAAGTGCGAGGTGAACAGGTGGGCAAAGCACTCTGCGGCATACGCTTCGCGCCGATGGAGCGTGTCGATTTCTTCCGGGCTGAAAAGCCAGCTCAGGATGGGGTGGTCCTCCTGGGGCGGCGCCACGAATCGGCCGCCCTCCACCTGGCCCTCGGGCCCGGCCTGCAACTCGATGCGGCCACCCTGGTCG
>JACPOH010000141.1 GCA_016185075.1 Aquabacterium sp.
CGAAGCCGCCAAGATCGCCGTCGCGCAAGGTGGCGACACGGACATCGACCTCAACTTGATCTAAAAGGGCCTGCACAGCCCCTTGAACGCCGCCCAGGTTGACAAGGCGCTCAACCCCGATCTGGGCCGCATCGTGGCTTGCGCGCGCGACACGGTGGCCCAGGCCGGCGTGCAGCCCAGCGACATCCATGCCCTGTACTTCACCGGCGGTTCAACCGGCCTGAAACTGCTGACGGACCAGCTGGAAGCGGCCTTCCCCGAAGCCAAGGCCGTGCGCGGCGACCGCCTGGCCTCGGTGGCCACCGGCCTGGGCTTGCACGCCTCGCGCCTGTATGGTGGCCAGGCCTGATCAGGCCTGATGCCGACCTGATACCCGCCTGCTCAACTCGGCATGGATCAGCGCGCAGCGCGGCTGCGGCCCTTGCCACCACGCCCGAACACCAGCCACACCATGCCGTGGGCAGCCAGGCCCATGCCCCAGCCCCAGGCCACGATGCCGGCCCAGTCGTACTGGCTGCTGGTGGTGGCATTGATGCGCCACAGGCCCACCATCACCATCACGTACACCATCGCGTGGATCGCGAAACTCAATTGCAAACCTTTGCTGCCTGCGGCCATGTCTTGTCTCCGACTACTGTGAACAACGAGCCGCGATAGTGACAAGCGGCGCCCATCAAGACTTGTCCGCCCGCGCCACGACTTGACCCGACACACCGAGCTGTCGGGTTTGGTTCCACCAGATGCGAGGCTGGCCGCATCTGGTTACAGGCTCGCACGGCCTATCAGGGCAAGCCCGAAGAGGCGACCCGAGCCAGCTTGGCCAGAATGGCCCACGCCATACTTGTGACTTCCATCACGCTTTTCGGTGCTCCTCTTCGGAACAATGAGGCGGGCTCCCCATGGCACGCCTCACCAGCGTCAAGGTGACTTTGAAGCTGCACACCACACCGATACCGAGGAGACACCCCATGGCCCTGCCGCGCCTTTCGATTGCATCCAGCGTGCTGACGCTCCTGGCCTCCAGCGTGCTGCTGGCTGGCTGCATGGGTGAGGACGACAACAACACGCCCAGTGCCAACCCGAGCAGCCAGACACCCGGCACCACCGAGACACGCAGCTACGTCACCGCCGTGCGCAGCACCAGCACCCCTGGCGTGGGCGATGCAGAAGACACGGTGACGTCCGTGCTGAGCCTGGTCGACGACACCACCGGCACCGAGATCACGGCCGTCCCTGTCGATGCGCTGACCACCGCGAAGGTCGCGCAGGCCTTCACCGTGTCTGTCGATGGGCAGAGCTATGTCGCGGGCCGCCAGACCAAGGCGTATTACGTCTACCAGCACAAGCTCTACGAGATCGCGCTGGAGCATGACGGCAATGTGCTGAGCAAGCCCACTGCCCGTCAGGTGTCCAGCGAGTCGAATGCCTGTGAGGTGCGCCAGGTGGTCGAGACCGACACGAGCGGCCAGACGAGCTTCATCAACTACACGACTGGCGGCAGGGACGGCAAGTGCGACACACCGGATGACAATGAACGCTGGTCGACGCTGTCTTCTGCGGACACCACGTTGGCAGGCAACTCGGACTTCCTGGCCGTGCAGCGCGACAGCACCGGCAAGGTGGCCCGCCTGCTGGGTGTCAATGCCGATAACCGGCTCGTGATTGCCGACGCCACCACCGCACAGATCACCGAAGTCGCCAACGGCAGCATCCCTGTGAACAGCTCGGTTGCGGTGTTTGCGCAGGTGGCTGGCACCACCAGCAAAATCTACTTGCGCATGGGTGCTGACGTGCGCCTGCTGGACTGGAACGCGGCCACGCTCGGTACCAAGCCGGTGGCCACACTCAACCTTGATCAGGTGCCGTTGGTTCACACGGACACCACCGACACCTACTTCCTGGACGCCGCGCAGGCGGCCCTGCCTTCTGACGCGCCCTCCTCGCCCTCGGGTGTGGAGCTGGTGCTGTGGCGGCTCAAGCCCGGGCAAAGCAGTGCGGAACGCGTAGCCGGCCTGGGCGCCAGCACGCCCGAGCAACTGCCTCAGGTGATGGCCCACGCCATGACACCCAGCTCGCTGGCCATGGTGGTGCACCGCGACAGCGGCGACACGCTCACCATCATCAAGAAGGACGGCAGCAAGCGCAACATCGCGCTCACCGGCCCCACATCGAGCATCGGCATCCAGGCGCAGGCCGGCGAGGTGCTGGTGATCAGCCAGCAACTGAACACTGGCGAAGACGCCTCCGCACTGTCCCGACTGGATCTGAGCAAGAGCGACAGCCTCTCGTCGCTGAGCGCCTCCGCCAGCCTGGTGACGGTCATCAACGACACCACCACGACCATTGGCGGCGAAGTGCCCAGCAGCTACCTGTTGTGGAACGAAAGCGGTACCGTGCGCAGCCACAAGCTCAGCGGCAACACCACGCTGACCATCGCCAACCGCAGCACCCTGGCAGGCTGGAATGGCACCACCTTGAGCGCCTCGGTCTCCAACCTCACGGTCGGCTTGCTGCGCGGCCTGACCACCGCCACGCCCAACGCCGAAACCCTGTGGCTGTTCAATGCCGCCAAGGCCGCCGGCGCCAACTGATCGCGCTTACTTCCATTCCTCTTCCGACCTGGTGGCGCACTCCGGGTCGGCAGGGTTCACATGGCAACGGATGCGCTTGATCACCTTCAGGCCACGCTTGTCATACAGGCCCTGCTGCGCCAGCTCGATGCGGGCCTCGCGCAGCATCAGCGTGTACTTGACGGCCTCTTCGGGCCCGATGTCCACCCACTGCGCCGGCGGGATGGAGGCATCCCCCGTCTTGACCAGCTGCAACACGCGGTCGAACTGGGCCAGCCAGTACGCACGTGAGGCGTCGCCAAAACCTTCCGGGAAGCGGCTGCGCCGGAAGATGGACTGGTAGGTCACCACCATGAGCGGGAAGCGATCGACGCCGCCCTTGGTGCCCAGGCCTTTGTACAGCTCCAGCGGCTTGTAAGCCAGCGTGGGCACGGCAATCATGTCCACCTGGCCGTTGTTGAACTTGGTGTGCAGGTTCGTCACGTCGGCCGACACCGGCTGCGCACCAATGCGCTGGATCATCACCGACTGCGCCTTGTCATAGTCGAAGGCCGCGATGCGCTTGCCCGCCAGGGCCTCGACCGAGCTCAGCTTGCGGTCATTGACGAAAGGGTAGGCCGGCCCGATGGGCAGGATCCCCCCCACCTCATAGTCACCTTGCACCATCAGCCTGGTGACCAGGGGTGAAGGCGTGGAGTAGGTCTGGATCAGCTTGCGCAGCACCTCGTAGGTACCGGCCATGTCGATGCTGCCCTTGCGCACGATGGTCGTGGCGCCCAATGAGTCGCTGGAGGCGGCCACCGCGTTGAACTGGCGCGTGCGAAACGCCGTGGCCATGACCGCATCGCAGACGCCGGCGCGAAAGTCCTCGGTGGCCACGGCCTCGCTGGTGTAGGCCTTGAGCTCGAAGTCCACGCCCATGCGCTGCATGGCCACGGCATAGTCCTTGGACATGCCATAGGCATCCCCGGATGTCCCCAGAAAATCAAAAACACACAGCTTCTGTGCCGCCATGGCTGACGCGGCCGCCAGAGCCAGTGTCACGGCGGTCAGCAAACGCGCGGGTCGGTGCATATCGGGCTCCCTGTTCAACACACTGCGCAAAGGCAGCGCAGGAAGCCGGATTATTGATGCCCGTTAAATACGATGACCTTGCCAGAAACCCTTTGATGCCCGCTCACGCGGGGCCGCGGGCTCACTTCCAGTCTTCTTCCGACTTGGTGGCGCATTCGGGGTCGGCAGGGTTCACATGGCAACGGATGCGCTTGATCACCTTCAGGCCACGCTTGTCATACAGGCCTTGCTGCGCCAGCTGGATGCGGGACTCTCTCAACATCAAGGTGTACTTGACGGCGTCCTCGGGCTCGATGTCAATCCACTGCTGCGGCGGGATGGTGGAGTCAGCCGTGCGGATGATCTGCAGCACGCGGTCGAACTGGCTCATCCAGAACTCGCGCGACTTCTCGCCAAAACCCTCGGGGAACTTGTCACGCTTGAAGACCATCTGGTAGGACACGATCAACAGCGGAAACCGGGTCACCCCGCCTTTGCTGCCCATGCCCTTTTGCAACTCCAGCGGCTTGTAGGCCATGGTGGGCGCGGCCATCATGTCGAGCTGGCCGGCGTTGAACTTGAGGTGGAAGTTGGAGATGTCCGTGGACACGGGCACAGCGCGAATGCGCTGGATCATCGCAGCCTGGGCCTTGTCGTAGTCAAAGGCCGAGATGCGCTTGCCCGCCAGGGCCTCGACCGAACTGAGCTTGCGGTCGTTGACGAAGGGGTAGGCCGCTCCCGCTGGCGCGATGCCGCCGATTTCATATTCGCCATTGGTCATCAGCTTGGTGACCTGGGGCGAGGGCGCAGCGTACGTCTGGATCAGCTTGCGCAGGACCTCGTAGGTGCCGGCCATGTCCACCTTGCCGTTGCGCAAGATCGTGGTCGAGCCCAGCGAATCGATCGACGCCGACACCGAGTTGAACTGGCGCGTGCGAAAGGCCGTGGCCACCAGGGCATCGCAGCTGCCCTTGCGGAACTCCTCGGCGGCCAGCCCTTCGTTGTTGAAGCCGCGCAGCTCGAATTCCACACCATAGCGCTGCATGGCCACGGCGTAGTCCTTGGCCAGGTTGAACAGGTCACCCGAGGCGCCGAGGAAGTCGAACACGCAGAACTTCTGCGTGGCAGCGTGGGCAGGCTGAAGCAGCGTGGCCAGCACGCAAGCCGCCGAGGCAGCAAGACGGAGAGCAGCTTTCATGGCTTGGATGACGTCCCTGAAATGACCGAAGAACCTCATTTTCAGGGCATGCAAGCAAGCCGCGGCCCCCCCCAGGGCAAGGGATGTAACGGATTGCGTCTCGCCCACACATTCATGTCGCACGTCAACCCATCACGTCGCCTGCTGGCCACAACAGGCGGCCTCACAGCTTGATCAGCCGCTCCAGCGCAGCCTCCAGCGTGGCCGCCGACTTGGCAAAGCAGAAGCGGATCACGCCGTGGTCATCGCCATTCGGGTAGAAGGCCGACACGGGGATGGCCGCCACGCCATGCTCGCGCGTGAGGCGCTCGACGAAAGCGCGGTCACCCTCGTTGCTGATGGCGCCGTACTTCACGCATTGGAAATAGGTGCCCTGGCAAGGCAGCAACTCGAAGCGCGAGCCGCCCAGCGCTTGCCGGAAGATGTCGCGCTTGCCCTGGTACAGGGCCTTGAGCTGCTCGTACCAGCCCGGGCGCTTCATGAACTCGGCCAGCGCGTACTGCGAGGGCGCATGCACCGTGAACACGATGAACTGGTGCGCCTTGCGGAACTCGGCCATCAGCTCGCGCGGGGCCAGGCAGTAAGCCACCTTCCAGCCGGTGATGTGGTAGGTCTTGCCGAAGCTGGAAACCACGAAGCTGCGTTCGGCCAGGCCGGGGTAGCGCAGCACGCTCTCATGCCGCGCGTTGTCGAACACCATGTGCTCGTAGACCTCGTCGCTGACGATGACGATGTCGGTGCCCGTGACCAGGGCTTCGAGCGCGGCCATGTCATCGGCCGTCCACACCGTGCCGGTGGGGTTGTGCGGCGAGTTGATGATGATCATGCGCGTGCGCGGCGTGATCAGCGACTTGACCTGGGCCCAATCGGGCCTGTAGTCGGGCAGGGTCAGGTTGGCGTAGACCACCTTGCCGCCTTGCAGCGCGATGGACGGGCCGTAGCTGTCGTACACCGGCGTGAACACGATGACCTCGTCGCCCGGGTGCACCATGGCCGCCACGGCCGTGAAGATGGCCTGCGTGGCCCCGGCCGTGACGGTGACCTCATCGGCCACGTCGTAGCTGGCACCGTACAGCGCATCGACCTTGGCCGCGATCGCTTCGCGCAGCATCGGCACACCGGCCATGGGCGCGTACTGGTTGTGTCCGGCCAGCGTTGCCTCATTCAACAGGGCCAGCAGGTCGGCGGGCGCATCGAAGTCCGGGAAGCCCTGCGACAGGTTGATGGCGCCGTGCTGCTGCGCCAGGGCCGACATCACCGTGAAGATGGTGGTGCCGACCTGGGGCAGGCGAGAAGTGAACTGGATGCGTGAAACGGGCATGGCCAAAGGATAGCGTCAATGGCGCTGGCACAGACAGCTTCTCACCATGCGGTGGCGGGAAACAAATGGTTTCCGATTAACACGACAGCAGACGCTAGGATACCCACTCCAATAACCCAAGGGAGAAACCCATGCGCACCATCGTCGCAGGCGCCGTGCTGGCCATCGTCAGCCTCTCGGCCCAAGCTTACGAATTCGATTTCACAGCCCGTGTCACCTACTCGGATGGCAGCCTCAGCGGCGTCAGCAATGGCACCGTGTTCAGCGGCCACTTTGTGGGCAACGACCCTGTCAATGACTACGGCGACCTGCCTGCACCTTTCAACACCCAGATGGCCAGCTACTCGTTCGGCTCGGGCGGTGTCACGGCCAACATTGCCGGCCACAGCGTGAGCGCACAGAACCCGTCGATCCGCATCTACGACAACCTGGGCGGCAACGTGGAAGATGGCTTCAGCATGGACAGCGGCTACACCATGTCTGTGGACGGTGTGACCTATGACTCGGGGGCGTTTGGCTTCAACCTGACCACCAAGCCTGGCAACACCGGCGTGATCCATGACCTGAGCTTGCCGGGCAGCATCGATGTCAGCGCCTTTGACGGCCATTCGTCCCTGACCTACGGCTTCATGCAGCGCGACGGCTCGCAGACCGGGGCCATCCTGGGCTTCCAGGTGCTGTCCGTGAGCGTGGTGCCCGAACCCTCGTCCATGGCCTTGATGGGCCTGGGCGTGACGGCCCTGGTGGCCGCCGCCCGTCGCCGTCAGCGCCAGGGCTGACACCTCGATCAGCCCTTGATCCCTCCGGATCCGAACTGGCCCTGCGGGGCCAGTTTTTACTTCGCCAGCTCTTCGCGCATCGCGTCGATCACGCCCTTGTAGCTGGGCTGGCCGAAGATGGCGCTGCCGGCCACGAAGGTGTCCACACCCGCATCGGCCACGCGGCGGATGTTGTCGATCTTGATGCCACCGTCGATCTCCAGGCGGATGTCGCGGCCGGAGGCATCGATGATCTTGCGCACTTTCTCGGCCTTGCGCAGCGCGCTGTCGATGAAGCTCTGGCCGCCAAAGCCAGGGTTCACGCTCATCAAGAGCACCACGTCCACCTTGTCGATCACCCACTCCAGCACGTCGATGGGCATGGCCGGGTTGAACACCAGGCCCGCCTGGCAGCCTTCGGCCTTGATCAGCTGCAGCGTGCGGTCCACGTGGGCGCTGGCATCCGGGTGGAAGGTGATGATGTCGGCACCCGACTTGGCAAAGGCCTGGGCCAGGGCATCCACCGGCTGCACCATCAGGTGCACGTCAATGGGCACCTTGGTGCCGTCGGCCTTGACCGAGTGCTTGCGCAGCGCCTGGCACACCATGGGCCCGAAAGTCAGGTTCGGCACATAGTGGTTGTCCATCACGTCGAAGTGGATCCAGTCCGCGCCGGCGTCGATCACGTTGCGAACCTCTTCGCCCAGGCGGGCAAAGTCGGCGGACAGGATGCTGGGGGCGATGCGGAAGGTGCGCGACATGGAATGGGGCCTTGTGTCAGTTGGTGGGCAGGTGCCAGGCCATGATTCTATTGATACCCGGTCAAACTGCCGCCAAGCTGGGGAAAACACGCGCAACGCGGCATGGCGGCTCAGGCGTTAATGTGGGCATGACACGCGCACACCGCCTTGTCCGAGCTTGTCGGGCGTTTTTTCACATGCTGCTGGCCTGCACGCTGCTCGCGCCCTTCATGGCCCGGGCGGATCAGGATGTGTGGAAGCTCGACGGCGACAGCAATGGCATCGCCATCTACACGCGCCAGATGCCGGGCAACCCGCTCAAGGACTTCAAGGGCGTGATGGAGATCGACGCGCCCATCAAGCAGGTGGTGGCCACGCTGGCCGATGTCTCCACCATGCACGAATGGTTCTTCCTGCTGCGCGAGGCCCGCTTCCTGCAAGGTCAGGGGCCCAATGATGCCTATGTCTACCTGGCCATCAACGGGATCTGGCCGGTGCGCTCGCGCGATGTGGTCGCGCATGTGAAGGTCCGACAGGACCCGGACACCCTGGCCATCTACGTGGACATTGAAAGCAAGGACGGCATCCTGCCTCCGCAAGCCGAGCATGTGCGCATGCCGAAATTGAAGTCATCGTGGACGCTGCGGCCCTTGTCGCCCACGCGCACGGCCGTCGAGCTGGAGGGCCATGGTGACCCGGGCGGCGCCATCCCCATGGGCCTGGCCAACATGGTCGTGACCACGGTGCCGCGCCAGTCCATCGACAAGATGCGCCAGTACGTGATGAAGGCACATTATGTGGACCCGGAGAAGCTCTACGCCCAGAGCCCACCGTTGCGCCAGTTGGGCCGACGCCTGGTGTTCCCGTCCTGAGCATGGCGCCTCATGTGACGCCCTTAGGTGATCAACACAGCCCGAAAATCATTCACATTGGTGAAGGTGGGCCCGGGCGTCACACGGTCACCGAGCAGCTCGAAGAAACGCCCTGAATCGTGTGCCTGCAGCATGCCGCGGGCATCCAGGCCTCGTGCCTGCGCACGCGCCAGGGTGTCGGGCGTGATGAAGGCACCGGCCGCGTCGCTGTGGCCGTCGATGCCATCGGTGTCCGCAGCCAGCATCCACACGCGCGGCTCACCTTGCAAGGCCAAGGCGGCAGCGAGCATCAGCTCCGAGCAGCGCCCGCCGCTGCCGGTTTGCTGCGCGATGGCATCCAGCGTGACCGTGGTCTCACCACCAGAGAGCAGCACACAGGGCGCCTTGAAAGGCTGTTGATGGCGCGCCACCTGCATGGCCAGGGCGGCATGAACCTGCCCCACGGCACGGGCCTCACCTTCCATGCGGTCGCTCAGGATGTGCGCCGCCAGACCGGCTTCGCGCGCGGCCTCGGCCGCCGCTTCGAGCATGTCCTGCGGTGTGGCAATCAAGCGGGCATGGTGCTGCGCGAACACCGCGTCACCGGGCTTGGGGGTTTCCAGCTCGCCGCGCCGCAACTGGCTGATGATGGCGGCGGGCAGCGCCAGACCGTAACGGTCGATCACCGACAGCGTCTCGGCACAGGTCGTGGGGTCAGGCACCGTGGGGCCGCTGGCGATGTCTTCGAGGCGGTCACCCGGCACATCCGAGATGGCCAGGGTCCACACCGGCGCGGGCGCGCACATGGCGGCGAGCCGTCCGCCCTTGATGGCCGACACGTGGCGGCGCACGGTGTTCATCTCGCTGATGGGGGCACCGCAACGCAGGAGCTGGCGATGCAGATCCTGCTCGTCCATCAAAGCCCAGCCGGGCAGCGGCAGCGTGAGCAAGGCCGAGCCACCACCCGACATCAAGGCGATGACCAGGTCATCGGCCGTGAGCCCTTGCAGCGCGGCCACGACGGCGTGCGTGGCATGCAGGCCCGCCTCATCCGGCACAGGGTGCGCGGCCTCCAGCACGGTGAGGCGGGCGGCCGGGCTCTGCACAGCTGAAACGGGGTCAGGGTGCGGCGCATGCGGCGGCACATGCCCATAGCGCGTGACGACGACCCCGCTCAAAGGCCGGTCTGCGGGCCAGGCGGCATCGAGCGCGCGAGCCATGGCGCCACTGGCCTTGCCCGCTCCGATCACCACCGTGCGGCCCTTAGGCGGCGAGGGCAGGTGCGCCGGCAACACCACCGCCGGGTGGGCACGGGCCACGGCCACGCTGTAGAGGTGCCGCAGCAGCTCAGGCGGGGTCATGCGGCACCTTGTTCGTGCAGGCTGCTTGGCCCATGCCCTTCACGCAGGTGCTGCGCAACCAGCTCGGCCAGACGCGAAGCCAGGCGTTGTTGCGCCTGCGCGCTGGCCCAGGCCACATGCGGCGTCAACAAGAGGTTTGGGATGTCGGGCGCCAGCAGCGGGTGATCCGGCGGTGGGGGCTCCACCTCCAGCACGTCAATCGCAGCGCCCGCCAGTCGTCCGGCCCGCAAGGCGGCCACCAGGGCATGCGGGTCCAACAGGGCGCCGCGCCCCGTGTTGATCAACACGGCATCCGGCTTCATCAAGGCCAGGCGGCGCGCGTCGATCAGGCCGCGCGTGTCCGGCGTGAGCGGCACGTGCAGGCTGAGGGCATCGCACTGCGCAAGCAAGGTGTCCAGCGGGCGCTCGTCATCAGCGGCATCACGGCCGGGGCGCTGCGCAAACAGCACCCGCATGCCCAGGCCTTGCGCCAGCCTGGCCGTGGCCTGGCCAATGCGCCCGCGCCCCACGATGCCCAGGACCGCACCCGCCACGGGCAGGATGCGTGGCCCATGCCAGCAAAAATGGGGGGAGGCCGCCCAGCGTCCATCCTGCGCGGCCGCGCTGTAGTCGGCCAGATGCCGGCGCAGGGCCAGCAGGGTGGCCACCACATGCTCGGCCACCGAGTCGCTGCCGTAGTCGGGCACGTTGTGCACCGTGATGCCCAGGGCGCGTGCCGCCTGCAGGTCCACGTTGTCCATGCCGGCCGCAGCAATGCAGATGCGCTTGAGCCCGGGGGCCTGCGCCAGCAACTCGGCGCTCAGGCGCACCTTGTTGGTCACCACCACCTCGGCATGCGCCAGGCGCTCGGCCACTTCGGATGGCAGCGTGCGCTCATGGGCCACATAGGCCAGGCGACCCAGCAACGCATCGTCAAGGTACAGCTCGAAGGGCAGACCGCAGGGCAGGGTGCCCGCGTCCAGGAACACGACCTGGCAAGCTGATGTGGAGGGGCGGTGCATGTTCGTACGTCTCCGGAAGGACACGTATTTCACCATGGCCTTGCCCATGCAGTGGTGCGATGATGCGGCATTCAAACCCATGCACCCGCGACAGCGCACACCAAAGGAAGCAGCATGAAAGCCATCTGGAACGGCGTGACCGTGGCCGAAAGCGATGACATCGTCACCGTGGAAGGCAACCACTACTTCCCCGAGCACACGCTCAAGAAGGAATACACCACCTTCAGCAACCACCGAACCAGCTGCATGTGGAAGGGCCAGGCCCACTACATGAGCCTGCTGGTCAATGGCGACATGAAGCCCGATGCCATCTGGCACTACCCCGAGCCCACCGAAGCGGCGCAGGAGATCAAAGGCCGCGTGGCCTTCGGCCCTGGGGTACAGATCGTCGAGTGAGCCTACTTGCGCACCGCGTGCACCACGTCCAGACGCACGGCCATGGGCACCATGTCTGCCGCCTTGACCCGCGCGCGGTAAGCCGCAACGGCATTGGGCGCCAGGGTGTCGAGGCAATCGGCATTGCCCCAGCGCACACCATTGTTGAACGGTGAGGTC
>JACPOH010000173.1 GCA_016185075.1 Aquabacterium sp.
GTAGGTGAACATGCCGCTGCGGCGAAACCCGTTGCTCACGAGGCCCGAGTACACGTCCGCATTGATCATGTGGCTGGGGGTGGCGACCTGCGACCGTGCAGCCCTGTCATCCAGGTAGCTGCAAGGGTAGGGCGCTGTTGCATAGAACTGCAACGATGCCAGCGGGAGATCTTTCAGGTGCGTCACGTGGTGCGCTCAAGTTGAGACCAGAGGCCCTCATCATAGGTCCAAATCGACGGGGGACTCAGATCGACCACCCCCCGTAAATGCGCCTCGAAATCACCTCGTGAAATGGGCCTTGCGCCCAGTGAAGCGAGGTGCCGGGTCTGCTGTTGGCAGTCGATCAGGGTGATGTCGTTGGCTCGGCAGAAGCACACCAACGCCGCCAGCGCGATCTTGGACGCATCCGTGCGCCGGGCGAACATCGATTCACCGTAGAACATGCGCCCGATGCTGACGCCATAAAGCCCCCCTGCGAGTTGCCCGTCCATCCAGGTTTCGATCGAGTGGACCCGCCCTTGGCGATGCCATTGGCCGTAAACCGCCTGCATGTCCGGCAGGATCCAGGTGCCGCTTTGCCCCTCTCGAGGCGCGCTGGCGCAATGGGCCATCACCTGTTCGAACGCGGTGTTGATGCGGATCTCGCAGCCCGGCGTGCGTTGAAATTTCGCCAGGGTCTTGCGCAGCGAGCGATGCAGCTTGAACTCGGCGACGGGCAGCACCATGCGTGGATCGGTTGTCCACCAGAGCACCGGTTGGCCCTGGCTGAACCAGGGGAAGATGCCTCGGCGGTATGCCGCTTCCAGGCGCTGGGGCGAGAGGTCGGCTCCGGCCGCAAGCAAGCCCGGCGCATCCGTGTCCGGGCCCAGCGCCTGGGCCGTATCGGGGAAGGGGGTGTCGGGGTCCAGCCAGGGGATCATGGCGCAATGATAAGAAGCCGACAGGCGGAAATCAGGCGGGCATAAAAAAAGCCCGATGGCGAACCACCGGGCTTGAAAGGTACCTTAGAAAAGGTTCAGGAGGTACCGAGGAGGCAACCTTTCAGGGAGTGTCGCTTGTCCAGGGCGACATCTCTCAGATTCGGCTGCAAGGCCAAAGTTCAAGCTGTTCACGTTCGCATGGCTGCAAAGTTTTGTGAACCGACTCAACCGGGGGCCGTGCAGACTGGCTTCAGGCAGCCTTGCGCGACGACTTGGTCGAAGCGGCTTGGGTGGCCTTCACAGCCGTGTTGGTGATGGCCTGGAAGTTGGCTTCGGCCACGTCAGCGGCTTGCTTGGCAGCCTTTTGCACGCTGTCGAAAGCGTTGTTGGCAGCGGCCACAGCCGACTTGACCAGCACGACGGCGTTTTCAGTGCCGGCAGGTGCGTTCTTGACGGCGTTGTCCACCACGGACACGAACTTCTTCTGGGCTTCGGCCAGTTGGGTTTCGGCCAGCTTGCTCACTTCGGAGCTGGTCGTCGAGGCGATGTCGTACAGGTGCCGGCTGTAGGCGGCGGCCTTTTCAGCGGAGGGCTGCAGCAGGCTGGCTTGCAGTGCCAACAGTTCTTGAGCATCCTTCACAGCCAGCACAGCCTTGGTGTGCTCGGCGGCTTCGTCCAACGTGGCCTTGGCGACTTGCAGGTTCAGCTCCACCACCTTCTCGACGCCTTCGAAGGCCTTTTGGCCCAGATCGAACAGGGTGGCGAGGTTGGCTTTCTGGGTGGCCAGCAGTTGTTCAGCGGTCAGCATGACAGGATCTCCGTACGTGTTGATGGGTTGTATTGCAGTTGGCTTTGGCTTTCGAGGCCATTGTTGCGCTGCAACATGATGCTCAGTATAGACATTCGGAAATTCTTTGCAAGTACTTTTTGTGCGGTGCAGCAAAGTCGTCGCGCAAATGTCAAAAATTTGACTTTGCACTTGTTCGTGCATCCGGTTGCCTGAGCGGGGCTGGCATCGCCTACACTTGCCGTCGCCCAAATTTCTAACTTGTGATCAATCCATCATGAGCCTGCTCAACGTTCCCGCTGGCGCCAAGGCGCCCGACGTGTTCAACGTCATCATCGAAATCCCCGCCAACGCTGACCCGATCAAGTACGAGATCGATCACGAAACCGGTGCCGTGTTCGTGGACCGCTTCATGGGCACGGCCATGCACTACCCGTGCAACTACGGCTATGTGCCTCA
>JACPOH010000174.1 GCA_016185075.1 Aquabacterium sp.
AGTGCATCACCTTCTGGCCGCCGGCCAGCAGCACGGTCAGCAGGGCGCCAGCCTTGAGTGCGGCCAGGCCCAGGGTGCGCGTCATCTCGGAGGCCGAATCGCCCAGGGCCGGAATGAGCACCAGCAAGGGCACCACGGCCAGGTCCTGGAACAGCAGGATGCCGATCACGCGCCGCCCATGTTCGCTCTCCAGCTCCAGGCGGTCGGCCATCATCTTGACCACGATGGCCGTGCTGCTCATGGCCAGTGCCCCACCGAGGGCCACGGCGCTTTGCCAGTTGATGCCCCAGCCCAGCAGGCCGCCGTGGTGGCCCAGGTAACTCAAGAAGCTGCTCAAGGCCAGGTGGCCGCACAGGGTGGCCACGATGGTGAGGCCGACCTGGCTCAGGCCCAGGCCAAACACCAGCGAGCGCATGCTCTTGAGCTTGGGGAGGTTGAACTCCAGCCCGATCACGAACATCAGGAAGACCACGCCGAACTCGGCCAGGTACTGCACGCCCGCCGAGTCCTTGGCCAGGGCCAGTGCATTGGGCCCGATCACCACGCCCACCGCCAGGTAGCCCAGCATGGGTGGCAATTTCATCAGCCGGCACAAGACCACGCCAATCACGGCGGCAAACAGATACAGCAGGGTCAGGTCGAGCGTGGAGGCCATAGAGTCCCTAGAATCACCCGATCGTACTCTGTTGAAAACCGACCTGTTCATGTCCGCCTCATCAACTCAACAAGATGCCGTCGTGGCTTTGGCCCGCCAGGCCTTTGACATCGAGGCACGTGCCCTGCTGGACCTGCGCGAACGCCTGCAAGGCCCGGCTGGCGGCGCATTCACGCAGGCGGTGGACACCATGCTGGCCTGCCAGGGCCGTGTGGTGGTGATGGGCATGGGCAAGAGCGGCCATGTGGGTCGCAAGATCACGGCCACGCTCGCCTCCACCGGCACGCCGGCCATGTTCGTGCACCCGGCCGAGGCCCACCATGGTGACCTGGGCATGGTGCAGCCGGGCGATGTGGTGCTGGCCATTTCCAACTCGGGCGAAAGCGAAGAGCTCACGGCCTTGCTGCCTGTCATCAAGCGCCTCGGTGTGCGCTTGCTGGCCATGACGGGACGGCCAGGTTCCTCATTGGCCCGTCATGCCGACATCGTGCTCGATTGCGCCGTGGCCCAGGAAGCCTGCCCGCTCAACCTCGCGCCCACCGCCTCCACCACGGCGCAGATGGCCTTGGGCGATGCGCTGGCCGTGGTGCTGCTGGAGCTGCGTGGTTTCAAGGCCGAGGATTTCGCCCGCTCTCATCCAGGTGGGGCGCTGGGCCGCAAGCTGCTGACCCATCTGCGTGACGTGATGCGCTCGGGCGAGGCGGTGCCGCGTGTGCTGCCTGATGCCCCGTTCGGCGAGGTCATGCGCGAGATGAGCGCCAAGGGCCTGGGCTCGACCGCTGTGGTCGATGCAGCCGGCCGCATCCTGGGCGTGTTCACCGACGGTGACCTGCGCCGCAAGATCGAAGCGGGCATTGACCTGCGTGCCACCACGGCTGTCGAACTGATGACACCGAACCCGCGTACCATCCGTGATGACGTGCTGGCGGCCGAGGCCGTGTCCCTGATGGAAGCCCATCGCATCACCACGCTGCTGGTGGTCGATGCCAACGGGGTGCTGGTGGGGGCCGTCAACACGAACGACCTGATGCGGGCCAAGGTGATCTGATGCGAGCGCTGGTTTCAACCCTGACTTTCTCTGCCGCCCTGCGCCATCACGCGATGGGC
This sequence comes from Aquabacterium sp., assembly GCA_016185075.1. Taxonomy (GTDB): domain Bacteria; phylum Pseudomonadota; class Gammaproteobacteria; order Burkholderiales; family Burkholderiaceae_C; genus Aquabacterium. The sequence goes on from JACPOH010000174.1 coordinate 1,763, forward strand.
GTGCGCGCGGCCATCTTCGATGTGGACGGTGTGCTGACCGATGGCACCCTGTACATCAGCGAAGCGGGCGAAACGCTCAAGGCCTTTCACGCGCTGGATGGCCATGGGCTGAAACTGCTGGCGCAGGGCGGCATCACGCCCATCGTGATCACGGGGCGCGATTCGCCTGCCGTGCGCCGGCGCCTGAAAGACCTGGGCGTGAGCAACGCGGTGTTTGGGGCGCATGACAAGCTGGCGGCCGCCGAGCCCGTGCGTGAAGCGCTCGGCCTGCGCTGGGACCAGCTGGCAGTGATGGGCGACGACTGGCCCGACCTGCCCTTGATGGTGCGGGCCGGCCTGGCCGTGGCGCCGGCCAACGCGCACGCCGAAGTCAAGGCCATCGCGCACCATGTGAGCGCCTTGCGCGGCGGCGAGGGTGCGGCACGCGAGTGCTGTGACCTGCTCCTGTGGGCCACGGGCAAATACGACGGGCTCCTGCATGGCCATCTGCAGACACTGGACACGACCGCAGCGGGAGCACGTGCATGAATCAACGCTGGTGGTTGCTGCTGGAGCGCGCGCAGGCGAGCTTGCCCTTGCTGGCGGCTGCCGGCCTGGCGGGCTTCACGTGGTGGCTGGTGCAGTCCTCGCCCAAAGTGGACAGCGCAGCGCGGCCGGCCCTGGCCGCTTCCGTGCCAGACTTCGAGTTGAACAAGGCCCGTGTGGCCCGCTTTGACGCGCAAGGCCGCATCGAAGCCGTGCTCGATGGCGAGACCATGCGCCACTATCCCGCGTCTGATCGGCTTCAGATCGAGCAGTTGACCTTGTCTGCCCGCGATGACAAAGGGCTGGGCCTGCGCGCGGCGTCGCTGCATGGTGAGGCGGATCGCAAGGCCGAGGTGGTGACGCTCAGTGGTGGTGCCCGGGTCACGGCCCTGCCGGCCAACGAGCCAGGCACTGGGCTGCGCGCCGCACCGGCGCATTTCAGTGGCGAGGGCCTGCGCATTGACACCCGCACCCGCGTGGTGACCTCCGATCAGCCGGTGAGGTTGCAGCAACAGGGCAGCGAAGTCCGTGCGCAGAATCTGCGTTATGACGATCGCACCGGCATCACCGAGTTGGGCGGCCGTGTGCGCGGGCAATACGAGGTGTCCGCACGATGATGGAGCCGGACACCAGGCTGGTGTTCATCACAGGGGCTTCCAGCGGGATCGGGCAGGCGCTGGCCGCGCGCTATGTCGCGGCGGGCTGGCGCGTGGCCCTGGTGGCGCGGCGCGTGGACGACATGCGTCACTGGGCTGAGGCGCAAGGCTGGCCCGCCACGCAATGGGCGGTGTACGAAGCGGACGTGCGCGACGAGGCGGCTGTGGCCGAGGCCGCGCGGGCCTGTTTGGCCGCGCAAGGCCTGCCCGATGTGGTCGTGGCCAATGCGGGCATCAGTGTGGGGGTGGACCTGAGGGCCATCCGTGGCATGCCAGGCCACGCGGGTTATTGCGCCGCCAAGGCCGCGGTCGTGCAGATGTGCGAGACCTTGCGAGGCGAGTTGCGTGGCCACGGGATCCGCGTGGTGACCCTGGCGCCCGGCTACATCGACACCCCGATGACGCGGGCCAATACCTATCCCATGCCTTTTCTGATGAAGGTCGATGACTTTGCCGATCAGGCTTTCCGTGCGATCGAGCGTGGCGTGCGCTGGCGTGTCATCCCCTGGCAGATGGGCCTGGTGACCACGATCTTGCGCTGGATGCCCCGATGGTTGTTCGACGCGATCGCGGGCTCACAGCAGCACCGCAAAAAGCAACGCCGCACATGAGTGCGGCGCCTGAGGGGGGCGTGTTCAGCGTAGATGACGTTCAGTGGCCATGCCCGTGACCACGACCCTTGCCGTGGCCTCGGCCGCGATCATCGTCATCATCCCGGTCGTCGTGGTCCCGACGGTCGCGGCGGTCCCAGTCACGGCGCTCATCACGCTCATCACGCTCACCATGCGTCCAGCCACCATCTCGGCGGTCGCCTTCGCGCACGAAGTACACCGGCTGGTTGCAGGCGCGGTACTGGCTGCAGTAACGCGCCCAGTTCTTGTAATGGCCGGGCGGCACACGCATGTAGATGGGGCGTTGGTACACCGCGACCGGCACTTGCTGGATGATCACCGGTTGGGGGTAGATCAGCGCGGGCGGCTGGTCACCGATGTCCACACGGCCATAAAAGCCGGGCTGGGCCACGCTGACACTGACACCCACGTTGGTGGAGCCAGCCAGGGCGGCCTGGCTGCACAGGGCTGCCAGGCCCAGGGCGCACACCGCCCGGCGAAGAGAAAACAGAGTCGATGACATGATCAGGGTCCTGCAAAGGGCGAGCTCGAGGGCGCTCGCACGCGTGCCCATTGTGATTGCCCCATGTAGGGCGGCGTGACAACTTGTGTCTGCCGTTCTTGACCATGGGATACGGCCATGAAAAAAGGCGACGCCGTGTGGCATCGCCTTCTCCTGGTACTTCGGTTTGGTCAGGCCTGAGGGGTTCAAGCCTGTTCAAGCCAGATCAGTAGCCGCCGCCGTAGCCGCCGCCGTCGCCACCACGGCCACCGCCGTAGCCGCCACCGCCTTCACGGCGGCCACCACCGTAGCCACCGCCGCCGCCTTCACGACGGCCACCACCGTAGCCGCCACCGCCGCCTTCGCGACGGCCACCACCGTAGCCGCCACCATTGCCACCACCGCCGTTGCCGCCGCCGTAGGGGCTGCGGAAACCAGCAGGGCGCTCTTCACGGGGGCGAGCCTCGTTGACGACCACGGCGCGACCAGCCACAGGCTGACCGTTCAGGCCGTTGATCGCAGCTTGCGCTTCAGCATCCGAACCCATTTCGACGAAACCGAAGCCCTTGGAGCGACCGGTTTCACGGTCCATCATGACCTTGGCGGAGCTCACGGCACCATATTGAGAGAAAGCGTCATTCAGATCCTGATCGCGCACGCTGTAGGCGAGATTGCCCACGTAAAGTTTGTTGCCCACGAGAGAGCCCCTTTCAAAGTAACCATGTGGAGCTTCAACCCATCAGGACCCATTCCAACGACGGTGCCGCTTCCAGACACAGACCAGAACATTATGGGTGATGCAGGCACATTCATCCAGCTATTTCAACCCTTATTTAAACGGCGCTGTCAACCATCCGCATGCGGTGTTGCACACTTTCCTCAGATCTCCCTAGGGGCTAGCCCCTATGATCAGCGGACATTCAGCGCAAGATGGCACACCGTGCCCATGGACTTTCAAGATGCCCGACCAAGCGAGTTTTCCGACCGACGACGTCCAGAATGCCATTGAAAGTCGGCCCTTGACGGGGGGGGGCGCACGGTTTGACTGGTGGCAGGCGCTGGTGCGCGTGCTCTCCAGCATCGAGGCGGTGCGCGACGGGCGGGCCATGTATGTGCTGCTGGCGGCCTTTTCTGGCGCCGGCCTGACATTGGCCATGGCCCAGTCGTCTTTCGCCCGTGGCGACATGAACTGGGCGATCGGGCAGGGCGCCGCGGCCTTGTTCATCGCGTTTTATGGCTCCAGTGCGGCGGGTTTGCTGCTGATGGACCGCGCCATGGGCCGCCCCAGTCGAGAAGTGGGCCAGGCCGTGGAGGACGCGCTGGGCATCGGGCACCGCGTACTGGCCATTTTGCTGGTCATGGGCTTGAGCGCCATGGCCTTGGCCGGCGGCCTGCTCGGTTTGTACTGGCTCAGCGGCCTGCCCAAGATCGGCCCATGGCTGTTCGTGCTGGTGGTGCCGGTCACGGTGCTGGTGATCGGGCTGACGCTGATGGCCGGTGTCGCGGTGGTGGCGCCTTTGACCGGGCCCATCGTGTGGGCAGGGGCCTCGTCCTGGGAGGGCGTGCGCCTGATGTTCCACCTGATCCGCGAGCGCCTGCTGCAGGCCGGCGTGCTGATCGGCGGCTTGAGCCTGGCCACCGGCCTGGTGGGGGCGGCGTCGAGCGTGTTCGTGATGGTCGGCGGGCGCGTGATGGCCGAGGCCTCGGTGTTCGTGCTGGGTGTGCAGGTCGACCCGCAGGTGCTGATGGCCGGCTTGTTCGGCTACGGCCTGCACAGCATCAACGCAGCGGGGATCCCGAAGGAGGCTTATCCCTATATCTCGGCGGCCACGGTGGGTGGCGGGGTGGTGTTCGCCCTGGCCCTGGTGATGCCCACCCTGGTCTACCTGCGCGGGGTGTGCGAGGTCTACCTGGCCTTGATGGCCGCGGACAAGCTCGACGAGGCCTGAGCCCGGCGCGAGCGCGCCAGTTGGGCATGACGCCTGTTCAGAAGTGGGCGAGGTAGCCGCCGTCCACCGCCAGGGTCTGGCCTGTCACGTAGCTGGCGGCAGGGCTGGCCAGGAAGACCACGGCGCCGGCGATCTCGGCGGGCCGCCCCCAGCGGCCCAGTGAAGTGCGGCGCGCCAGCCAGTCCGCCACATCCGGGTTGCGCACCATGTCTGCATTGGCCTCGGTGGCGAAGTAGCCCGGTGCCACGGCGTTCACCGTGATGCCGCGGGGCCCCAGTTCTGCCGCGAGGGCGCGGGTGGCGGCGTCCAGCCCGCCCTTGGCCACGGTGTAGGCCACGTCGCCCGCACGGGAAATGGGCCCGGCAATCGAGGTGATGTTGATGATGCGCGCCCGCCCGGCGGCCGAGGCGCCCGAGTCGCGCATCAGCTGTGCGGCCTCGCGGGCCAGGGCCAGTGGGGCCACCAGGTTGACGTCCAGCAGCTGGCGGATCTCGTCGAGCGGGAAAGCGTCCAGGGCGCGGCGGTTGCGCTGACCCACGTTGTTGACCAGGATGTCGAGCCGGCCTGTCTGGGCCTGCAAGTGGGCCAGGGCCGTTTGCCTGGCCTGGTCATCGGCGATGTCGAAGGGCAGGGCGTGCACAGATGGCGGGGCCGGCGCCACGCCAGAAGCCCCTTCATGTGTCGAGACCTGCCCCCGTAGGCGCGCCACGGCCTCCGCCAACGCGGCGGCGTCCCGCCCATTGAGCCAGACCTGGGCGCCAGCCTGTGCCAGCGCCAACGCGATTTCGAAACCCAGGCCGCGTGCGGCGCCGGTCACCAGGGCCACGCGGCCATCGAGCTGGAAGGGGTGCATGCTCATGTCATCATTGTGCCCCTCATGAGCCGACGCGCCCCTGCCCCCTTGTTTGACGCCTGCCCCTGCGGGCGACCTGCCACGTATGCCGATTGTTGTGGCCCTTATCACCATGGGCCGCTGGCCCTGATGGCGCCCGATCCGGAGTCGCTCATGCGCTCGCGCTACAGCGCCTTCGTCAAGGATGAGCGCGCCTACTTGCTCGAGACCTGGCACCCGTCGACGCGCCCCGCCGTGATCGAGCCGCCCGAGCCCGGGCTGCAGTGGCTGGGCTTGGACGTGAAGCGCGCCGAGTTGCAAGGGCCGGATCGCGGCCAGGTCGAGTTCGTCGCCCGCAGCAAGTTGGGCGGGCGCGCTTACCGCTTGCACGAGGTCAGCACCTTCGTGCGCGAGGGCGGCCGGTGGTTTTACCTGAGTGCGCAGGTTTGACCTGACGCAAGCGCGCCGCAGACGATGGTGCGGCACGCCCCCTCAGGCGAGGGGTTTAACGGCATGCGAAAGGGCTTCCCCGGGCGACAAGGCCGGGTTATGGCTCTATGGTTGAGCCTATTCTCAATGCATGTAACGAAGTTCATCATGGCGTTCGATTTCGCACAGCTCAACCCCATCCAGATCATGATGGGGCTCATGGGGGCGTCTGCCGTGGTCATCACCGCCATCGAGGGTGTGCTGATCAGCAAGCGGACCGACCGCGAGCCCTATGACTGGCGCGCTTTCTGGACGACCGTGCGCATCAACCTCTTGCGTGTGCTGGTTGAAGCCATTCCCATGGGCGCGGTGATGGGCGTGGCCCTGCCGTTTGGCGCCTGGATGTACGAGCACCGTTTCTGGACGGTGCCCATGGACACCTGGTGGGGCTGGGTGGCGATGTTCTTCTGCACCGAGTTCTTCTATTACTGGCTGCACCGCGCCGGCCACCGCATCCGTTGGTACTGGGCCTCGCACGCCATTCACCACACGGGCAACCAGTACAACCTGGCGGCGGCCTTCCGCCAGTCGATCACGGGCAAGATCTCGGGCGGCTTCGTGTTCTTCGCCCCGCAGTGCCTGTTCGGCTTTTCGCCGGATGCGGTGCTGATGTCCTATGGCGTGAACCTGGTCTACCAATTCTGGATCCACACCGACCTGATCGGCAAGATCCCGTTCATGGAGGGCATCTTCAACACGCCGTCGGCACACCGGGTGCACCACGCCGCCAACGTCGAGTACCTCGATTGCAACTACGGCGGCACCATCTTGCTGTTTGACCGCCTGTTCGGCACCTATGTGCCCGAGAAGGACGGCGTGCCCATTCGCTACGGCCTGGTCAAGACCATGACCACCTACAGCGCGCTCAAGACCTGTCTGTTCGAGTGGGGCAACATCTTCAAGGATGTGGGCCGTGCCCTGCGCGGCGGGCACCCGCTGGATGCGCTGGGCTACATGTTCGGCCCGCCCGGCTGGGCACCCAACGGCCAGGGCCTGACCACCGACCAGTTGCGCGCCCAGATGAAGCGCCTGACGGGTTCGCCCACCGGTGCGCCACCGGTCGAGTTGCTGGACAACTGGGCGGGCGTGCCGCAGGTCGAGCACAAGCTCAACGGGTCGCCTGCTCCAGTGCGGTAAGCCAGCGCATCGCCTGCTCGCGGCTGTCGCCGCACATCTCGGCGCTGGGTTGCAGCGAGCCGCAGACAGCAGGGCGCTCAGGCTGGCCGAACAAACGGCAGCGCAAGGCTTCGTCCAGATGCGGGCAGGGCATGCCGGCGGGTTTGCCGTGAGGCAAGCCAGGCATGGGGGAGGAGATGGAAGGCGCGGTGCAACAGGCCGCGCAGCCGGGTCTGCAATTCATGGGGCTCCTGCTCAGAGGGCCCGATTGTCGCGTGCCATGCGAACCCTGTGGCGGCGCGTTTTTGGGGATGCAGACCGTGACGCTGTCGTGCGGGAAAGAAGAAACCCTGTTTTGCTTATGGTGACGACAGCGAATGCATCGACTTTAGACAAACCCGGCGGCCCGCACCATCCCTAACTTTTAAATGGGCGTTGGGCGCCGGGCTTGCCCGTGACAAGCTTCACGATCTGCCGATCCGAGGGGGGCTCAGGCCTGGCGCGGTGATCCGGCAGGCGGCCGTTGGCGCAGGCCGGCCATGGCCGTCATGCCAACCAGGCCGATGCCCATGAGCACGAAGGTGGAGGCCTCCGGGACGGCACTCAGGGTGCCGACCACGATGCCGGGTTCGCGAAACGCCATGGCGCTGTCGACAATGGACAGCTGACCTTGCTCATCGGCCCGAAAGTGTGCCCAGCCAAAGCTGGTCCAGGCGTGGTCCGCCCAGGAGAAGCCGGGGTCGGAGCCGCTGCGGGTGCCGGCGCCGAGGTAGAAGTCCCGCCCGACCTGGGCGGGTGTGTTGTAGGTGCCGTACAAGGACAGGAAGCTGCCTTGCGTGTCTCGCGTCAGGGCATCGCCCGGCTGGACCAGAAACAGCTCCGAGCCTTCGTCAATGTTGTAGGAGCGAAAGCTCAAGGTGCCCGCCGTGGCGTTGTAGACCAGGAAGCTGCCGGTGTAGTCGCCCGCAGGGGTTTGATCAACCCAGATGCTGGTGTTGCCCAAGTCTGGATTCGGCGCCCAGTTCGCGGTACGCCAGTGGCCCGGTTCAACAACGGCGTGGGCGGAGGCGGCCAGGCTGGCCAGGCAGGTAGTCAGAATGGCCGAGCGAAGGCGGCCCGTGAAGGGGTGTGGCATGTGTATTCTCCCGTTTTGAAATTTGAAATCTTGAGTGGCGATCGTGCCTTGAACGGTGCACTGAGCCAATAGGGTGTGCCCGGTTTTCCCGCAAACGAGGGTCGGCAGCAGGCCCAGGGTGCCCCTTTTGGGCCACAGTGCAGCGCTTCTCAGTACAATGGAAGGTTGCTCAAAAATGAGGCAGACATACCCGGCGCACCTCGCTGCCGGGGTGCAGCTGCCGCCAGAGGCCCAGGCCATGATTTATCCCCAAGAATTTGACGTGATCGTGGTCGGCGGTGGCCACGCAGGAACCGAAGCCGCACTGGCCGCGGCCCGCATGGGCTGCGCGACTTTGCTGCTGAGCCACAACATCGAGACCTTGGGGCAGATGAGCTGCAACCCGTCCATCGGCGGGATCGGCAAGGGGCATCTGGTCAAGGAGGTGGATGCCCTGGGTGGCGCCATGGCGGCCGCCACCGACGAAGGCGGCATCCAGTTCCGCATCCTCAATTCGAGCAAGGGCCCGGCCGTGCGGGCCACGCGCGCCCAGGCCGACCGCATCCTGTACAAGGCGGCCATCCGCAAGCGCCTGGAGAACCAGCCCCATCTGTGGCTGTTCCAGCAGGCGGTGGACGACCTGATGGTGGAGGGTGACCGGGTGGTGGGTGCCGTCACGCAGGTGGGTATCCGTTTCCGGGCTCGCACCGTGGTGCTGACCGCGGGCACCTTTCTGGACGGCAAGATCCACGTGGGCTTGAACAACTACAGCGCCGGCCGGGCAGGGGACCCGCCCGCCGTGTCGCTGTCGGCACGCCTGAAAGAGCTGAAGCTGCCGCAGGGGCGCCTGAAGACGGGCACGCCGCCGCGCATTGACGGTCGCAGCATCGACTTCAGCAAACTGGCCGAGCAACCCGGTGATGGTGTGGACCTGGTGGGCGGATGGGCCGCTGGTGAGCCGCTGTCTGCGCCGACCGGGCCGAAGGTGCCGGTGTTCAGCTTCCTGGGTACGCCCGACCAGCACCCCCGCCAGCTGCCTTGCTGGATCACGCACACCAACCAGCAGACGCACGACATCATCCGCTCCGGCTTTGACCGCAGCCCGATGTTCACCGGTGTGATCGAGGGGGTGGGGCCGCGGTATTGCCCCAGCATCGAAGACAAGATCAACCGCTTTGCCGATAAGGACTCGCACCAGATCTTCCTGGAACCCGAAGGCCTGACGACCAACGAGTTCTACCCCAACGGCATCAGCACCTCGCTGCCGTTCGACATCCAGTTGGCCGCCCTGCGCACCATGCCGGGGCTGGAAAATGCCTACGTCCTGCGCCCGGGCTACGCCATCGAGTACGACTACTTCGACCCGCGCGAGTTGAAGTCCACCTTCGAGACCAAGGCGATCCGCGGCTTGTTCTTCGCGGGCCAGATCAACGGGACCACAGGCTATGAGGAAGCGGCGGCGCAGGGGCTGTTCGCTGGCCTGAACGCGGCACTGCAAGCCCAGGGGCGCGAGCCCTGGATGCCGCGCCGCGACCAGGCCTACCTGGGTGTGCTGGTAGACGACCTGATCACCAAGGGCGTGACCGAGCCCTACCGCATGTTCACCAGCCGGGCCGAGTTCCGTCTGCAGTTGCGCGAGGACAATGCCGACATGCGCTTGACCGAAATCGGCCGCGAGCTGGGCCTGGTGGACGACGTGCGCTGGGCCGCTTTCAACCGCAAACGCGATGCTGTTTCACGTGAAACAGAGCGCTTGCGTTCGACCTGGGTTCGGCCAGCAACCCTGCCGGCGGCGGACGCGGAACGATTGCTGGGCAAGGCGCTGGAGCGCGAATACAACCTGGCCGACCTGTTGCGCCGGCCTGGTGTCGACTATGACCAGGTGTGCGAGGCCGGCCGGATCGCGGCCGAGCGCCATGCGGCCATCCGCGCGGAGGCGGGCAAAACCGCCAGCACCGAAGGTGCTGTTTCACGTGAAACAAGAGGCCCGGTAGATCGCGCGGGCATGCACGCCGAGTTGGGTGAAGCCTTGGCCGAGGCGGTGGTCGAGCAGGTGGAGATCAGCATCAAGTACGCCGGCTACATCGACAAGCAGAACGATGAAGTCGAGCGCGCGGCGTACTACGAGAGCCTGAAGTTGCCCGAAGAGCTGGACTACATGCAGGTCTCGGCGTTGAGCATCGAGGCGCGCCAGAAGCTGAGCAAGCACCGCCCGGAAACGCTGGGCCAGGCTTCGCGCATTTCGGGTATCACCCCGGCCGCCATCTCGCTCTTGCTGATCCACCTGAAAAAGGGCCGCTTCAAGGGCTTCGCAGCCAACGACAATGCAGGGGCTGGCAACGAAGCGGCTTGATGGTGGGCTGCGTCAGCCCTGAGGGCTGTTCGTTTCAGGCGAGTATCTGAGCCGGTGGTTGTCACGCTGAGTGCGCGCCGCCGCTGCCGTTTTCTGGAGTGTGGATGTCATCTCATCAAAAGCGGGGGCCGCAGCGCGGCGCCTTTTCAGCCGGTGCGCGCCCAGCCTCGGGTGCACCCAAGCCTGCACCCCGGCCAGTGGCGAAAGCCCCTGTAGCCTGGAGCCAGGCCGAGTGGGAGGCCGCGCTGCCGCCGGTCCTGGCCCAACTGGCGCTGCCTTTGACGGTTGACCAGGTTCACAAGCTGGCCGCCTACATGGTGATGCTGGCCCACTGGAACAGCACCTTCAACCTCACCGCGCTGCGTGATCCGCAGGACATGCTCAGCCACCATCTGGCTGATTGCCTCACCGTGCTGGCACCTTTGGGTCGCCATCTGGCCGCCGTTCGCGCGAGCAGGGCGCCGGATCAGGGGGCCATCAGGCTGCTTGATGTCGGCAGTGGCGGCGGCTTGCCGGGCGTGGTCCTGGCCATCTGCTGCCCGGATGTGCAGGTCAGTTGTGTGGACACGGTGGGCAAGAAGGCAGCCTTCATTCGCCAGGTGGCGGCCGAGCTGCGCCTGCCCAATCTGAGGGGTGAACATGCACGTGTCGAGCAGCTCAAAGGGCAGTACGAGCTGATCACCTCGCGCGCCTTTGCGTCCTTGGTGGACTTCGTGACGCTGACGCGGGCCATCCTGGCCGAGGGGGCGGTGTGGATGGCCATGAAGGGCAAGCATCCTGAGGACGAGCTGGCCCAGTTACCGCAGGACGTGGATGTGTTTCACGTGGAACAACTGCAGGTGCCCGGGCTGGATGCCGAGCGTTGCCTGATCTGGATGCGGGTGAAAGGCTGAAGGCCCGGGCCACTGATGGGCGCCAGCCACAAGGCCGAACTTTCTTGACGTGATCCGTGTGCATCCCGTCAACCGCATGAGATGCTGAAGTATTGAACAAAGCGCAGGCATTCAGTTTCAGGAGACAGACCCATGAGCCTTCGACTGTGGAACAACGTGGCCTTGACGGCCGCTCTGATGGTGTGGGGGCTGAGCGCTCATGCCCAGGCAACCGGTGTGGCCGGCGGGCAGGGCGCCGTGCCGCAGGTTCGGCCCGCCCCGGTGACCGGCCGCGTGGCCACTGACCCCGCTGCCGTGGCCTTGCGGCCCGCCGCCCAGGCCCCGCTCACGTCCACGGCACGCCAGGTGCCGCCCCCGGCCAACCTCAACGAGCCCCTGTTGAAGCCCGAGGCCGAGCAGGTGAAGGCGGTTTCGTCCAGCGCTCGCCATGAACCGCGCGCATCCGTTGCGGCGCAAGATCCGACCACGCCGGCCACGACACCCACCCGCCCGCACGTGGACCGCACCCACGGGGTGAAAAAAACCAGCGAAACCCAACCGCGACCGCATGAGCGCAAGACCAAGGGCAAGCCTCACCATGCGGGCCAGAAGGCTTCGTCGGCGGCGCCCAAGGATGGCCGGCATCCAGGTGGCAAAGGCGCCAAACGCGGGGGCGCCACGCATGGCCAGCATGCCGCTACCAGCGCCACGCCTCAGGTGAAGATGGCCGGATCACCTGCAAAGCGGCTTGCCGCACGCGCCGAGGGCCATGGCACGCGCACCCCTGAGAAGCGCACCGCGGCCCATGCACATCAGACCGGCAAGCTGGCCCATGTGAAGCAGCCCGGCTCGGCGACCAAGGCGCCCCATGCCCATGCGGCGGCACCTGCCTCTGCGCCGGTGGCCAAAAAGCCTGTGCGCCACAAGCACCCCCACGCCTGATCCTGAAGCCCGGCTGAGATAATCGAGCCATGCCGCACATCTTCTGTATCGCTAACCAAAAGGGCGGGGTGGGCAAAACCACCACCACGGTCAACCTGGCTGCCGGTCTGGCGCAGATCGGGCAGCGCGTGCTGATCGTCGACCTGGACCCGCAGGGCAATGCCACCATGGGCTCGGGCGTGGACAAGCGCACGCTGCCGCACAGCGTGTACGAGGTGCTGCTGGAAGAGGTGTCGATCGCCGACGCGCGCGCGCGCAGCCCCAAGGGTGGCTACGACGTGCTGGGCGCCAACCGCGAGCTGGCGGGCGCCGAAATCGAGCTGGTGACACTGGAGCGGCGGGACCGCCGTTTGAAGTCGGCCATCGAGGCGGCGGCCGATGACTATGACTTCGTGCTGATCGATTGCCCGCCGTCCCTGAGCCTGCTGACCTTGAATGGCCTGACCTGCGCGCATGGCGTGATCGTGCCGATGCAGTGCGAGTACTTCGCGCTGGAAGGCCTCACCGATCTGGTCAACACGGTCAAGCAGGTGCATGCCAACCTCAACCGCGAGCTGCAACTCATCGGCCTGCTGCGCGTCATGTACGACCCGCGCATCACCTTGCAGCAGCAGGTCAGCGAGCAGCTCAAGTCGCACTTCGGCGACAAGGTGTTCGACGCCGTGATCCCGCGCAATGTGCGCCTGGCCGAAGCACCCAGCTACGGCGTGCCCGGTGTGGTGTTCGACCCATCCAGCAAGGGGGCGCAGGCCTTTGTCAGCTTCGCCCACGAACTGGTCAAGCGCGTGGCACCCAACATCAAGGTGAGCAAGCCGAAGAAGGCCAACACCGAGGGCGCGGCATCCGTCTGAAACCACTGTGACTCCACCGGTTTTTCATTGATTTGACCAGCTTGACGGCTTTCTAGACTGCTTGCGAATGAACAGCAAGGGAGTCGGAACATGTTGTCTCAGCAGGCAAGACGCTGGCTGATCAAGGCCTGTGCGTGGTGGATGCTGGCGTGGTGCGCCGCCGGGATGGCCTGGGCGCAGATCGGTTGTGATCCCGGATCCACGCGCACGGAAGGGCCTGGCCCCAGGTCAAGCGCGTGCGGGGTGGGCAGCAAGCACCGCATGGGCAGCGTTGAAAACAGGCGCTACTGGGGTGACCCGTCTTACGGCCATGGCCGCTACAGCAGTTCGGACAGCACGCCCGTGACCAAGGCGGCGGACATCCTGCCTTACCTGCCTGCGCGTTGCGCCGAGTTGAACGAGGCGATGCGCACTGCGCCGGCACGCGGCGTGCGGGCTGATGTGCAGAGCCAGTTGCGTGACGAGTACCGTCAGAAGTGTGGTGACGAGGATGAGGAAGCGCGTCGGCGCCTGTCGGCAGACCGCCGGGCATCACGCGAGGCCGCCGCCGAGGCCCGGCAAGCGGAGCAGATGCAAAAGCAGCTCAATGAACAGGAGCAATCGCGTTGCCATGAACTGCAGCGCATCCTGATGAGCAAGCGCCAACGTCTGCCAGACATGAGTGAAGGCGAGAAGGGCGATTTGCAGCGCTCCGAGCAGGCCTTCAAGGAGCGCTGCCGGCGCTGAAGCGCGGCGCGGGCCAGGGTCACAACAGGCTCAGCCCGAGAGCGCTTCTTCCAGGCAACGCAGCAGGGCCATCACATCCAGAGGCTTGGTCAGGTAGGCCTTGAAGCCATGGGCTTTGGCCGCGTGGATGCGGTCAGGCATTGCATCGGCCGACAGCGCCACCCTCGGGATGTCGCGTGTGGCCTCGATGCCGTCCAGCGCCGTGGCCAGTTCGAGCCCGGTCATGTCGCCCAGGTGCATGTCGATCAGCATCAGGTCAGGGCGATGGCGTTGTGCCACCTCCAGCGCGCGCTGCCCGTTCATGGCCACCAGCAGGCGCCAGTGCGGGCGCAGCTTGATCACCTGGTGCACCAGGGCCACATTGACCTCGTTGTCTTCGGCATACAGGATCGTCGCGGGCTGGGCAAACAGGTCACCTTCAGACAGCGGGACCTGATCCGACGCTTCAGGCTCGCTGTCGGCGGCGGGCAGCGTCAAGCGGAAGCAGCTGCCGGCGCCGGCCTGGCTTTCGACCTCGATGCGGCCCCCCATCAGCGACACCAGCTTCTGCACGATGACCAGGCCGATGCCGGTGCCTTCGATGCCGCTTTGCTCCACCCCCAGGCGGTTGAAGGGCTGGAACAGCTGGGCCTGTTGTTCGGGGCTCATGCCGATGCCGCTGTCCTGCACCTCGATGATCACCTCGTCACCGGCTCGCCGCGCGCGCAGCTGGACCAGGCCGCCTGCGCGGTTGTACTTGATGGCGTTGCTCAGCAGGTTGACCAGCACCTGGCGCAGCCGCACGCGGTCGGCCAAGGCGTAGACGTGGCTGCCCACGCCGTAGGTGTCGATGCGGATCTGGCTGAGGCGGGCTTGCGCGCCCACCATGTTGAGCGCGTCATCGGCCACCAGGTCCACGTCCTGCGCGGCGATGGACAAGGGCAGGTCGCCGGCCTCGATGCGGGAGAGGTCCAGCACGTCACCCAGCATGGACAGCAGGTGCTGCCCGGCCTTTTCGATGAGGTTGACGCGGCGGCGGTGCTCGTCGCCGAACACGCTGCTGCGGTCCATCTGCAGGAGCTGGGCAAAGCCGATGATGGCGTTGAGCGGGGTGCGCAGTTCGTGGCTCATGCGTGACAGGAACTCGCTCTTGGCGCGGTTGGCCTGCTCGGCGGTCTGCGCATCGATCAGCGCCTGGGCGTACAGCTTCTGTTCGGTCACGTCCTGTGTATAGCCATACCAGGCCGTGCTGCCGTCGGGGCCTTCTCGGGCCGCGATGGACTGGCCCGCCATCCAGCGCAGGCCTTTTTTGGGCAGGATGGTGCGGTATTCGAAGTGCTCCAGCTTGCCTTCCTGATCCGTGACTTCCCGGCTCAGCGCCAGCACCCGCGGCAGGTCATCGGGGTGGATGCGTTGGTAGTGGGCGCTCCAGTCCAGCCCGGTGGCCTGTGCATCCAGTTCATACAGCTCGGCGGCGCGTTCGCTGATGTAGTGCAGCTGAGCCTCGCCACCCGGCGGGACCACCACCTTGAACAACACCCCCGGTACGTGTTTGCTCAAGCCCAGCAGCAGGCCTTCACGCGCCTTGAGGCGCTTTTCGAGCTTGGCCAATTGCGCACGGGTCTGGGCGAGTTCTTGCTGCAGTGCAGCAAGCTCGTCCCCTGGTGGCGTCGGTGTGCTGGGCGGCTTGTCCATGTGGGTGTTATCGACCGGCAGGCGGCCGGGTGTAGAGCAGGGCCTCGCAGGCATCGGTCAAGGTCTGATCGAGGATGCGTGGATCGACGTCGCGGTAGCGCTGTGCCATGTGCTGGGCTGCCCGCCGGTAGCTGTCGGTGTGCAGCAAGGTGTGCAGCTGCTGAGCATAGGGCACAGGCTGGCCATGTGCCGCCGCATTCACGCCGGCGCCCAGTTGCGCGACGCCCTGGGCATTGAGGAACTGCTCGGCCTGCGTGGGCAACAACAGCATGGGCACGCCCGCCATCAAGCCTTGCGCCAGGGTGGACTCGCCGGCATGGCAGATCAGCAGGCGTGCCTGTGACAAGGTCTGCGTGAGGTCGACGGGCCGGCTGGCATAACGGATACGGGGCGAGGCCAGCGGGGCAGGGCGCCCGGCCGCGACTTCGGGCAGGTAGCACAGGGTGCGGCAGCCGGATGCGTCCAGCGCCTGCAGCAGCGCCAGCAGATCACCGTGCGTGCTGCGCACATAGGCGAACACGCAGGGGCCGTCGCCCTCGGGCCATTGCGGTGCTTCACCACTTTCGCTCAGAAAGGTGGGCCCCAGGCCCACGTCGGTCTTGCCCGCCGAGCCGGACAGGGTGTGGCGCTGGTAGGGGTCCAGCTCCGGCCAGCAGCACAACAAGGGCTTGTCGCCGCGCAGAATGGCGCTCAGGCGGGGTACGGCGGGTGCGCCATGGCGCGCCAGCACGCTGTTGACGGTCTGGGTGACACGCTGCTCCCAATAGGCCACACGCCCGGGTTCGATGGGCTCCCAGGTGCGAAAAGGGGGCAGGGGGCTGACATCGGGTGGCAGGTAGAAGCCACCGCCCACCGTGGCCACCGGGATGCCCTTGATGCGTGCGGCGATCGTGGCCGTGGGCGCGTAGTCGGCCACCAGCACATCGGGGCGGATCAGGTCGAAGGCGGCCAGCCAGCCTTGCACCAGGCCATCGAGGTGATCGGGCTGCAGGTAGCCGTTGCCCACCAGGATCTCGGTGAGGCTGATGGTGGGGCTGGGGCCGCCCATGGTCTGGTGCATCCAGTAGGGCGCCTGCAGCAGGCGCAGGCCCAGGTCACCCAGCACGCTGCGCGCATGCACGATCTCGCGCAGCATGAGGTCGATCTCGTGGCCACGCGCGCGCAGACCCTGCGCCAGCTGCCTGAATCGGCTTGCATGCCCCAGCCCGTCGCCAAACTCCCAGGCCAGTAAAAAGCGGGCCATGCCGATCGTCTCCATCCAGGTATTCAAGGGATTGTAGAAACATCGGACAATGGCGCCCATGGCGACCAAAAAATCCAAAGGCCTGGGCATGGGCCTGGAGGCCCTGCTCGGCCCCAAAATCAGCGACCAACCTGCAGCCACCCCGGAAGGCGGTGCGCCGTCCGTCCTGCGTCTGGATCTGATGCAGCCGGGCAAGTACCAGCCGCGCACGCGCATGGACGAAGGCTCCTTGTACGAGCTGGCCGAGAGCATCAAGGCGCAGGGCATCATGCAGCCCATCCTGGTGCGGCCTGTGGGGGGCGGCAAGTACGAGATCATCGCGGGTGAACGCCGTTCGCGCGCGGCTAGGCTGGCCGGCCTCACCGAGGTGCCTGTTCTGGTCAAGGAGGTGCCCGACGAAGCCGCGGCCGCCATGGCCCTGATCGAGAACATCCAGCGCGAGGACCTCAACCCGCTGGAAGAAGCGCAAGGCTTGCAGCGCTTGACGGTCGAGTTCGGCCTGACGCATGAACAGGCGGCGCAGGCCGTGGGGCGTTCGCGCAGTGCGGCCTCCAACCTGCTGCGCCTGTTGAACCTGGCCGAGCCCGTGCAGGGCATGCTGATGGCCGGTGACATCGACATGGGCCATGCCCGTGCGCTGCTGCCTTTGGACAAGGCCATGCAGATCACCACGGCCAACGAGGTGGTCGCCCGCAAGCTCAATGTGCGCGAGGCAGAAAAGCTCGTGGCCAAGGTGCAGGGCGCCGGCCGCCAGACGCCGCTGCTGCGCGTGAAGTCCGAGAAGTCGCGCGATGTGGTGCGCCTGGAAGAGGAGCTGTCGGACATCCTCACCGCGCAGGTCGAGATCAACGTCAAGCGCAAGACCAAGCGTGGCGAGCAGGGCGAGATCACCATCCAGTTCGGCAGCCTCGACGAGCTCAATGGCCTGATCGACAAGCTGCGCGGCGGCACAGCCGGCTGAGCCTGGCGCAAGGACACACCCGGGCATGCGCACCTGGCCTTTGCCGGCCTTGCTGACCTGGTCCCTGGCCTGGGGCCTGGCCCTGGCCTTGCGGGCCGTGCAGGCCCCTTTGTGGGCCGTGCTGATGCTGCCCACGGCCTTGGGCGTGTGTGCCACCTGGTTGCCCTTTGTGGCGAGCACCACCTGGCGGCGCGTGTTCGTGGCCGCCGGTTTCCCCCTGAGTGTGCTGGCCCTGGGGCAGGGTACGGGCTTGCCGGCCTGGCTGTGGCTGGCGCCCCTGGCCTTGCTGCTGCTGGCCTACCCGGTGCACGCCTGGCGTGATGCGCCCGTCTTCCCCACTCCGCGCGGCGCTTTGCGCGAGCTGCCGCTGCACGCGCCCTTGCTTGCCCAAGGCGAGACCCCGGTGCAGATCCTGGACGCCGGCTGTGGCATGGGCGACGCCATGGTCGAGTTGCATGCGGCCTACCCGCAGGCGCGCGTCCACGGCATCGAGTGGAGCTGGTTGTGGCGCATCGTGGCGGGCTTGCGCTGCCCCTGGGCCCGTGTGCAGCAGGGGGACATGTGGGCGCAGAGCTGGGCCGGTTTTGACCTCGTCTACCTGTTCCAGCGGCCCGAGACCATGCCCCGCGCCCTTGAGAAGGCCCAGCGCGAGATGCAGCCGGGCAGCTGGCTGGTGAGCCTGGAGTTCGAGGCGCGCGACGCCGCGGGCGTGTCCTTGAAGCCGCACGCATGCCTTCAGGCAGGGGGGGGACGCCCTATTTGGGTGTATCGAATCGTTTCCCACGGCACGGGGCGCCCGACTACACTGTGAGCCATCTCCGTGAAAGCCCTGAATGACTTTGCCGTTAGACACAGTGTCTGAGCCCGAGACACTGCCCTTCACCACCGACGACCTTCGTTCCGCCCTGGGGCAATTTGCCACGGGCGTCACGATCGTGACCGCGCGCGATGATGAAGGCCGTCTGGTGGGGCTCACGGCCAATTCGTTCAATTCGGTCTCGCTGTCGCCGCCGCTGGTGCTGTGGAGCCTGGCGCGGCACTCCAGCACCATGGCCGGCTTCTTGTCGGCGCGGCACTACGCGATCAACATCCTGGCGGCCGACCAGCGCCCGCTGGCCGAGCGCTTTGCGCGGCGTGGCATTGACCGCTTTGATGGGGCCCCTTGGCACCCGGGCCTCACGGGCGCACCCGTGATCGACGGGGCCGTGGCGGTCTTCGAATGCACCCACCGCAGCCAGTACGACGAGGGTGACCACGTCATCTTCGTGGGGCAGGTGCAGCATTGCCGGCGCAGACTGGGGGCCGCCCCCCTCGTGTTCCACGGCGGCCGCTTCTTCACCGACTTGCCCATCTGAGCCACCCCGGCGTGCTCAGTTCCCATCCAGGTGGGGCGCGGCGCAGCGGTCCAGCAGCTTGAGAAAGCGGCTGACGTCCAGCGGCTTGGTGAGGTACTCCACAAAGCCCCGCTCCCGCGCCTGGCTGATCTGATCGGGCATGGCGTCGGCCGACAGGGCCACCCGCGGGATGCAGGCGGTGGACGGCGTTTGCGCCAGCGCATCGGACACGTCCAGCCCGCTCATGTCACCCAGGTGCATGTCCAGCAACAGCAAATCTGGCGGGCAGGCCTGGGCCATGCTGATGGCCTGTTGCCCGCTGTAGGCACAGCACCGTGCGCTGGGTCGAGCCCGACTCATCGAGGGCGCCAAAGCCGGAGCGCGTGACCAGTTCGCTGCTTTCTGCGTCCAGTGCCAGAGGGCGCGCCAAAGGCAGCCAGACACGAAAGCTCGTGCCGCTGCCCGGCGTGCTGCTGACCTCGATGCGGCCTTGCATCAAGTCCAGCAGGCGCTTGACGATGACCAGGCCGATGCCGGTGCCTTCGATGGCCGTGCGCTCGGCTCCCAGGCGGTTGAAGGGCTCGAACAGGTGGCTGATCTGCTCGGGCGTCATGCCCTGGCCGCTGTCGCTGACCGTGATCAGCACCTGCTCGTTGAGCGCCATGGTCTCGACCATCACCTGGCCGCCGGGGCGGTTGTACTTGATGGCGTTGGACAGCAGGTTGCTGAGCACCTGGCGCAGGCGCACGCGGTCGGCCTTTAAGAACACACCTTCGTCGGGCAGGTGGTGGACGAGCTTGAGGCCGGCTTCGGTCGCCTGGTTGCTGACGAGCGCGAGCGTTTCTTCCAGCACCTTGCTGACGGCCAGGGTCTCGATGGACATGGGCAGGCTGCCCGCTTCGATGCGGGAGAGGTCCAGCACGTCGGTCATCATGGCCAGCAGGTGGGCGCCAGCCTTCTCGATGTGCTCGACCTTCTGACGCTGGGCTTCATTGAGCGGGTTGCGCGGGTCCACCCGCAACAGTTGGGCAAAGCCCAGCATGGCATTGAGCGGGGTGCGCAGTTCATGGCTCATGCGCGAGAGGAACTCGGTCTTGGCCTTGCTGGCGCGTTCGGCCGCACGCGCTGAACTCAGCGCTTCCTGCATGCGCACACGCTCGGTGATGTCCTCGATCACCGACACCATCTGCACGGGGCGCCCGTTGCCGTCACGCAGCATGACGCTGTTGAGCATGGCATGCACCACCTCGCCATCCGGGCGCACATAGCGTTTCTCGCGCGTGATGCGGTCTTGCCGGCCAGACAGGACGCCTTCCATCGACGCGAGGTTGCCCGCAGCATCGTCAGGGTGAGAAATGTCCTGGTAGTGCAAGCCGATCAGGCCGTCGCGGCTGCGGCCGGTGATGTCCGCAAAACGCTGGTTGACTTCGATGAAATAGCCCAGCGGTGTCAGGCGCGCGATGCCGACGCCTGCGGCCTCGAACATGGCCCGGTAGTGCCGGTCGCCAGACAGCGTGTCGATATCGGGGGCCTGGCTCAGATCGCTGGCAGACAAGGGCGGTGCGCCGTTGTGGTGAGGGCTGGACATGGGGTCAGCGTCAATGGACACCACCCCCCAAGGCTTGCAGCTCGTGGTGCGGCATGACCTTGGTTCCTCCGAGACATGGCCCGGACGGTGGTGACTTCCGGTGCCATACCGGCAACTGTCTCACACTTGGTCGTCTTCGGCCAGCGGCGTGCGCTGGGTGTGACTTTGGTCGACTGGCGGTGGCATCAGTTCCACCCGGTTGCGGCCATTGGCCTTGGCCTGGTAGAGGCCGCGGTCGGCGCGCTCCAGCGTTTCATGCAGGGGCTCGCCAGGCGGGTGCTCGGTCAAGCCGGCCGAGAAGGTGATGCGCACGCCAGGGCCCACCACGACCTGTTCGAGCGCGGCCTTGAAGCGGGCCAGCGAGGCTTGCGCGCCTTGCAGACCAGGGTCGGGTGCGGTCAGCATGAGCAGGAACTCCTCGCCGCCCCAGCGTGCCAGCACATCCGTCTGGCGCAGCTCCTTGCCGATGGCTTCGGCAAAGGCCTTGAGCACCTGGTCGCCCATGTGGTGGCCGTGCTGGTCGTTGACATGCTTGAAGTGGTCGATGTCGATCAAGGCCAGGCAGAAGCCCTCACCACTGCGCAACTGGCGCTTGAACTGCTGCTCCAGCAGCTGTTGCATGTGGCGCCGGTTGTGCAGGCCCGTGAGCTCATCCCGGGTGGCCACTTCATGCAGCATCGACAGGGCATGCTGCAGCTCCTGTTTCTGATCCACCAGCCGGGTGCGCAGCTTGGCCACGTGAGAGGCCACGGCCGAGATCACCGGCAAGGTACAGGCTGCCAGCACGAACTTCATCAGCTCCATGCGCGCATCGACCTGGCCGGGCTGGTTCAGCGTGAGCCACACCATGGCCAGACCCAGGCAGGCGAAGGTGGCCACGCCCATGATGCGCACCTGTCGCGGTGTCAGCGTGATCATGCTGAAGACCATGACCAGCGCGATCAGCAGCAGCACGGCATTGCGCGCCGGCCCCACGATCACGTAGGCGATGAGGATCGAGGCCATGGCGAACAGGCACTGGGGCAGGTCCATGCCGGGGCTGCCCAGCCGGTTCGAGATGCCGGTGCGCACCAACAGGTAGAAGATGGGCACACCCGTCCACATGAAGGCCACCAGGGGCAGGGCGGTGCGCGAGGGCACCTCCTTGATGTGCACGAGGTAGAGCAGGATGCCGGTGCAGGCCGCGTAGCCGTACAGCGCCAGCAGCGTCATGGTGACGCGGGCGCGCAGTTTGGGTTCGGTCCCCAGGACGAGGTCGCTGAGTTGGCTCATTCTTGTAGCGCGCTCGGTTCGGTCGGGCTGCTGTAGGTGGTGTCGGACGGCGTCTGGCCCATCCGGATCACGGTGCAGTTTCGACCACTTTCCTTGGCTTTGTACAACGCACGGTCTGCACGTTCGATGCAGACATCGAGGGGCTCGTTGAGGCTGTACGCGGCCAGGCCTGCAGAGAAGGTCGGCTTCAGATCGGGCAAGGAGGGCACCAGGGTGGCTTCGGCCAGCAGCATGCGGGCGCGCTCCAGGCCCACATTGGCCAGTTCGGGCGCCGTGTCATTGAGCAGCACCAGGAACTCTTCGCCACCCCAGCGGGCCAGCACATCGGTGTCGCGCAGGCCGCTTTGCACCACCTTGGCGAAGTTGCGCAGCACCTCGTCGCCCACGGCGTGGCCATGGGTGTCGTTGATGCGCTTGAAGTGGTCGATGTCCAGCAGGGCCAGGCAGAAACGATGGTGCCCCGAGCGTTCCAAGCGCTTCTTGTGCTGCCCCAGCACCTCCATCATGTGGCGGCGGTTGACCAGGCCGGTGAGCTCGTCACGCGTGGCCAGGATCTGGATGCGCACCAGGGCATTGGCGAGTTCGTCCTTCTGGGCCTGCAGCTTCGAGCGCAGGCTGCTGAGCTGGGCGGCCAGGCCGGAGATGGTGGGCACGATGGCGGCCGTCAGCACGAAGTGTGCGATCTCCAGCTTGAAGGGGTAGTTGTGCGGGTCGGTGCGGATCTTGATCAGGATGGCAATGCCCATCAGCACGACGGTGTAGCCGCCGGCGATGATCGCGCCTCTTTGCTTCATGTTGAAGATGCCGAACACCAGCACCAGGGCCAGCAGCATCATGGTCGAGCCATGCACAGGGCCGGTGACCGAGTAGGCCCCGACGATGATGGTCAGTGCGGAGAGGATCTGCGGCAAGGTCATCGCCGGATCTTCGAAACGCAGGTTCACCCCGGTGCGCAGCACGGCATACCAGATGAGGATGTTGAGCACGATGGCGCCGCACAGGCGCTTGACGTCTTCGAGCTCCATGTAGCCCACCGTCCAGGCGTAGATCTGCAGGAAGCAGCACGCGATGAACACATTGGCCGCCATCAGCGAGCGCGTGATGCGCAATCGCTGCTTGGGGTCAGTGGTCAACAACAGATCGTTGAGGCGTGAAATAAGTGGGGCGTACATGGTCACGTCACGGCTACATCGGGGCTTTCGGCTGAGATGGGCTTGAGCTTGAGGGCTTTGTCGCGGTCTCACCCCTTCAGGCGACACCGGCTGGGCTGTCCGTTCGAAATTTTTGAACTGATGCATCAAGCTGCTTCACCCAAGGTCGTGCACAGTTCGTTCACCATCTCACTATTGCGCCATGCGGCAGGAGCGATCCACCATGAAAACCGGACAAAACACCCCAATCCAGCGTTACGGCACGGTCGCCATCGTGTTGCACTGGGTGCTGGCGCTGGCCATCCTCACCGCCTTTGCGGTGGGCGTGCTGGTGGACGACATGCCCTTGAGCCCCAGCAAGATCAAGCTGATCAACTGGCACAAGTGGGCCGGCATCGCCATCCTGCT
>JACPOH010000175.1 GCA_016185075.1 Aquabacterium sp.
CTCGGCGGTGGTCTGCCGTGTGACGGTGCAGACCGTGGGCCCCACCGGGGTCGAGATGGAGGCCCTGACGGCCGTGCAGGTGGGCCTGCTCACTATTTACGACATGTGCAAGGCCGCCGACCGGGGCATGGTCATGACCGATGTGGGCCTGTTGGAAAAAGTGGGCGGCAAGTCGGGGCATTGGGTCCGTCAGCCCTGAGTCAACTTGAGCCCTTGCGGGATCAGGGCAGGAGCTGTTTCCAGGCGTAGCTTTGCTGCGGCAGTTCGCACTGGAAGGGTCGTTCTTCGCCCGGCTCCGGCTGTGTCTTGCACACGGCAAGGAGTTCGTCACCGATCGAGTTGCGGAATTCCTTGAGGCGCTGCACCACGTAGCGGGCCTTGTCTACCTGCCCATGCTCCGCCAGTGAGCGTGCATAAGCCGCCATCAGGCGCGCGTCCAGCAGGTTGTGCAGCGTGCGTTTGAAGGCCTCGGGTGGTTTGCTGGGGTCTTCGTCGTCCAGGCTGGTCACGTCCGCGTAATCGGCCTGGTAGCCCCACCAGGGCATTTTTTTGCCGAACTCGATGCGCTGGTCCAGCGGGCCCGCACCGGCGCGCGGCGCATAGATGTTGACGGCGGCCTGGTAGTCGGCTGCGCACCAGATGGCCAGCACGGCCATGGTCAAACCGCCAGCAAGCATGAAGCGGCTGGTGCGGCTTTGTGTCGGTGCAAACGGTTCACGGGTGCCCACTTGCGACGCCAGCCCGGCACCCCAGGCAAAAGCCGTGGGCAGCAGGAAGTAGCTGTACCACAGCGGATACTCCAGCAGGCTGTGCAGCGCCGCGATCGCGACGATCACTGCGCAGGCGCCCACCGTCGAGCGGGTGGGCTGCCCTTGTGCATCGAACTCGTCACGCAGCAGGCCACCGAACAAGGCCTTGAGGGCCAGCAGGCACAAGGCCAGCAGCAGCACCGTGATGGGCAGGCCGAATTCCACGGCCCACTGCAAAGGCAGGTTGTGGGTGTGGTCGAAGAAGGCGATGGGCCGATTGGGGAAGGGCGGTAGATCAGCGGTGCACCCACCAGGGTGACGCGCAACAGGCGGGGCAGACGCCGGTCAAGCACGCCCCAGGCCGTCAGAAAGGCCATGCCGATCATGCCGGTGCGAGAAGCCGTCAGCACGATGCCCCAGATGAACAGGGCGACCAGGCCGGACGCAAGCCAGGCAGGCAGGCGCTGGCGTGCACCCAGCCAGGCCGCGCCGCAGCACGAGAAGACCAGCAGGGTGCTGAAGTGATTGGGCTGGCGCAGGTTGCCCACTGCGCGGCCAGGCATGGTGGGCTCGGCAATGAAGAGGCCATCTGCCCAAGCGGGATGGAAAGCCTGTACCAGTGCGAGCACCATGCCGATGCAACCAGCCAGCGTCAGTGCGCCGAAAAACGCCTCGAGCACGGCGTCCTGATCCTGGCTGCAGGCGCTGCGCCAGCCAGCCCACAGCACCAGCAAGGCCGCCAGGCTCATGCCGCTGCCCATCATGCCCAGACCCGCCGGCAACTGGCCCCACACAAACGCGGACCCCAGGGCTTCTGCCGCCACGATGAGCAGCACGGCGCTCAGGCATCGCAGGGCCATGCCAGCGGCGCCTTGCGCGTGCGCACGAGGCAGGCCAGCCAGCACGGCCACAAACAGGCCCCAGCCCAGCACGGCCAGGGCCTGGTTGTAGAAGGTCACCGAGGGGGGCTCGTGGACCGCCAGCAGCGTGGGGGCCAGCACGGCCAGCAGGCCGAACGACCACCACAGCGGGCGCTGGCGGACAGCAGAATCTTCAGAAGCGGGCGTGATCATGGCCGCTATTGTCGCGGCAGATCGTGCCTGCCCTGGCCGAGTGTCCGCATCCAGTCTCGTCGTACCAGCCATCACAATAGACCCGCCGCCACAAGGTTGAACAAAAGCGCCGACACTGTCGTGCCGAGCAACCTTTTCTTCTTCACGCATCGTCATGAGCACCAGCGCATCGACGACCGCCCCCATGCATTCCACCCTGCTGGTGCGCGAGCGCCTGCTCTTGTGGAGCCTGGCGGCCGTCAACTTCACGCACATCGTCGATTTCATGGTGATGATGCCCTTGGGCCCGCAGCTCACGAAGCTCTTCCGTGTGAGCGATGCGGAATTCGGCCTGCTGGTTTCGGCCTACTCGCTCGCGGCTGGCCTGTCGGGTCTGATGGTGTCCATGGTGATCGACCGCTTCGAGCGCAAACGCGCGTTGCTGCTGGTGTATGCGGGCTTTGCCGTGGCCACCTTGGCCTGCGGGCTGGCGCCCTCGTATGGCGCCTTGCTGGTGGCGCGGGTGGCCGCCGGCGTGTTCGGTGGGGTGCTCGGGGCGCTGGTGCAGACCATCGTGGGGGACGCGGTGCCTTTCGAGCGGCGCGGGCAGGCCATGGGCCTCGTGATGTCGGCGTTCTCGATGTCCACGGTGGCGGGCGTACCTTTGTCACTCTGGCTGGCCAGCCATTGGGGGTGGCACATGCCGTTCTTCGCCATCGCGGCCGCATCCTTGGTGGTGTGGCTCGCTGCGGCCCGCTCGGTGCCCTTGCTCAGCGGCCACATGACGGGCGTATCGGCTCAGCCGCCGATCACGCAACTCAAGCGCGTGCTGTCCGAGCCCAATCACTGGCGGGCGTTTGCCCTGTCCATGCTGATGCTCTCGGGCAGCTTCAGCATCATCCCCTACATCACGATCTACACCACGGCCAATGTGGGGCTGAGCCAGGCGCAGGTGCCGTATGTGTACTTTGCCGGCGGTGTGGCCACCTTGTTCACGGCCCGGCTATGGGGGCGTCTGACCGATCGCTGGGGCAAGGTGCAGATGTTCCGCCTGATCAGCCTGTTGGCTGTGCTGCCCATGCTGGCCCTGACCCATCTCCCGGTGGTGTCTTTGCCGGTGCTGCTGCTCGTCACGACCGCTTTCTTCGTGTTCGTGTCAGGGCGCATGGTGCCGGGTATGGCCTTGCTGACGGCGGCGCCCGAGCCTGCCGTACGCGGCTCCTTCATGAGCGTCAATGGCGCGCTTCAATCGGCCGCCATGGGCGTGTCGGCCTGGGTGGGCGGGCTGATGATCTCGCGCACGCCCGACGGCCTGGTGCAAGGCTACGGCCGAGCGGGCTGGTTGGCGCTGGCGACCACGCTGATCATGTTGTGGTGGGTGGGCCGTTTGCGCTTGCATACACAGCCGGCGCCCGCTCGTGGCTAAGGGTTTGACAGGGGATTTGACCTTTCGCAAGCGATAGCGGGTTTTCTTCACGTGCTTGTCCACCTCCATACAAATACTGAGGTGATGTACTTGTCAGGCCGCGCGGACAGGCGCACACTGGTCTTCCGGTCAACGGTTTTCAGCAATGAAATCGGTCGTGAAGCCGTACCAGAAAATGGCTTTGCCGCCGGCGCCGCCAGCCGGGTGTCTTCAACGCTTCTGCTCTCGAAAGGAGGCAGTATGAATTTGACGATCAGTGGCCACCATCTGGAAGTTACCCCTTCGCTACGTGAGTATGTGCTCACCAAGCTCGATCGAGTGACCCGTCATTTCGATCAAGTCGTGGACGTCAATGTCTTGCTAACCGTTGAAAAGCAAAAGGAAAAGGATCGCCGCCAAAAGGCCGAAGTGACTGTGCATGTGAAGGGCAAGGACATTTTCGTCGAGACCGCTCACGAAGATCTGTACGCCGCCATTGATCAACTAATGGACAAGCTGGATCGCCAGGTCTGCCGCCATAAGGACCGCGTGCAGGACCACCATCACACATCCCACAAGCGTCAGGGCTCTGCCTGGGACGCTATTCAATAAGCACGCGCTGCCGCCGCAAGCCTCAAACAGCGTGCTTGGTGTGCCTGATTGCGGGTCGCCAGCGCAGGTAGACACCAAGTTAACGGCCCTTCGGGGCCGTTTTTCATGGGTTGTTCTCGGTCGACCCGGCTAGAGTCGATTTCACCTGGTCATCGGGGGTGTTCCGGGGCGTTTTGGGGAATTTTCCCCTTGCTGCGGTGCAGCAAAGGGTGCAGAATCCCTCAAATCGAGGGTTGGTGTGACAAGTCACCGCTGTCACGCGCTCCCTATAATCCGCCCCTCATCCGTCCCGGGAGCCGGGGTCAAGGTGCGAGCCGTCACCCCTGCTTGAATCAAGATGAATCGACTATCAGCCATCCTTCCCGCCAGCCAGGTGCTGGTGGACGTGGACGCCAGCAGCAAGAAGCGCGTCTTCGAGCACGCTGGGCTGCTGTTCGAGAATCAGCACGCCATCGCCCGCGCCACCGTGACGGACAACCTGTTCGCCCGTGAACGTCTGGGCTCCACCGGCCTGGGGCATGGCGTGGCCATCCCGCATGGGCGCATCAAGGGCCTGAAGAACCCGCTGGCTGCGGTCATCCGCCTGAGCCAGCCCATCCCCTTCGACGCACCTGATGACGAGCCCGTCAACCTGCTGATCTTCCTGCTGGTGCCGGAAGCCGCCACGCAGCGTCACCTGGAAATCCTGTCGGAGATCGCCGAGCTGCTGTCTGACCGGGAGTTGCGCGAACGCCTCAAAACCGAGGGCGATGCGGCGCAGGTTCACGATTTGATCGAGCGTTGGCAGCCATTGAAGTCGGTGGCCTAGTCTTTTGTGGCTGGGCTGGGGCATCATGAGATCCTGTCGTTAACCAAACAGACCACTCGTGAGCGTCAAAGATCTCGCCATCATCAGTGCCGAAGCGCTTTTCGAAGCCAACCGTGGGGCTCTGCGCTGGGAGTGGATCGCCGGGCATGCGCATCCTGAGCGCCGTTTCGACGAAGAAGCGGTTCAAACAGCGCAATCTGCCGCCGATCTGGTCGGCTACCTCAACTACATCCATCCCTACCGGGTCCAGATCGTGGGCCGGCGTGAAAATGCCTATTTCTCTGGCTCGAGCCCGGAGGACCAGGAGCGCCGCATCCAGCGCATCGTGACCCTGGAGCCGCCTGTGGTGGTGGTGGCCGACGCACAGGCGCCGTCCGACAAACTGGTGGCCATGTGCGGCCGAGCCGGCATCCCGCTGTTCGTCACCCAGGAGCCTGCCGGCCACGTCATCGACGTGCTGCGCAGCTACCTCACCCAGCATTTCGCCGAGCGCATCACGCGCCATGGCGTGTTCATGGACATCCTGGGCCTGGGCGTGCTGCTCACCGGCGAATCAGGCCTGGGCAAGAGCGAACTCGGGCTGGAATTGATCTCGCGTGGCCACGGGTTGGTGGCCGACGACGCCGTGGACCTGTTCCGCGTGTCGCGCACCGCCATCGAAGGCCGTTGCCCCGAATTGCTGCTCAACCTGCTGGAAGTGCGGGGCATCGGCCTGCTGGACATCAAGGCCATCTTTGGCGAAACGGCCGTGCGCCGCAAGATGCGCCTCAAGCTCATCGTGCACCTGGTCCGCAAGGAAACCATGGAGCGTGAATTCGAGCGCCTGCCGTACGAGCCTTTGTTCGAAGAGGTGATGGGCGTGCCCATCCGCAAGGCGGTGATCGCGGTGGACGCCGGCCGAAACCTGGCCGTGCTCGTGGAAGCGGCCGCTGGCCTTGCCCGAGCAGCCCTCGCGCTCGCACACCACGTACAGCGCCAGGGCGTGGTCCTGCAGCTTGTAGCCCCGTTCCTTGGCGATTTCCTGCTGACGACGCTCGATTTCCGCATCGTAGAACTCTTCCACCCGGCCGCAGTTCACGCACACCAGGTGGTCATGGTGCTTGCCCTCGTTGAGCTCGAACACCGCTTTGCCAGCTTCACTGCCCGCCTCGAAATGGTTGCGCGACAGGATGCCGGCCTGCTCGAACTGCATCAGCACCCGGTAAACCGTGGCCAGACCGATGTCCGAACCCTCCGTCAGCAGGACCTTGTAGACGTCCTCGGCCGTCATGTGGCGCTGGGCGGCTTGCTGGAAAACTTCCAGGATCTTGATGCGGGGCAGGGTGGCTTTGAGCCCGCTGCTCTTGAGTTCTTCTGCGTGGGTCATGGGTGAGGGCTCCGGCTGCGGAGCAACCGTCACTGGCCCCCGCTAGAATGCCCAATGATATCGACATGGGCGAGACCTGTGAAACCCCCAGGCCTTCTTGCGGCATGGCATGCTTGCCATCCGGGTCGATGCCCGATTTCCGTCCGGCCCTCCGGGCACCAACCTAGCTGCTCATCCATGACGCTGAACTTCTTCCGCCGTACTGTGTTCTGGCTGGCCCCTGTGGTCACGCTGTCGGCCTGCAGCAATTTCTCGCTGAGCAAGCCGGAAACACTGTTCGGCCTGCTCGAGCCCTACAAGGTGGACGTGGTGCAGGGCAATGTGGTCACCCAGGAAATCATGGCGCAGATCCAGCCCGGCCTGGGCCGCATGCAGGTCAAGGAAATCCTGGGCACGCCGCTGCTGGCCGACCCCTTCCACACCGATCGCTGGGATTACGTTTTCACCATCCGCCGCCAGGGGGTGGCCGACCAGCAGCGCCGCGTCAGCGTGTTCTTCAAGAACGATGCGGTCGAGCGTTTTGACACCGAGCCGCTGCCCACCGAGCGCGACTTCGTGGCCTCCATCGACAAGCCGGTCAAGGGCAAGGACGTCGAGAACCTGACGCCCGAGCAGATCGCTGCCTTGCCCGTGCCTCCCAAGAGCGACGTGGTCAAAACGGTGCCGCAGGGCGCCGCGCGCACCTACCCGCCGCTGGAAGCCGGCAAGCGCTGAGCCTGCGCCGCTTCCCGCTTCCAGATTCAACCTGTTTACCGAGATTTGACTGCATGAGCACCGCCGCCAACGCCAGCCCCATTCACCAGATTGCCATTGCCGGCGCGTCCGGCCGCATGGGCCGCATGCTGATCGAGGCTGTGCACAACGCCGATGACGCTCAGCTTGCCGGTGCGCTCGATATCGCCGCCAGCCCCGCCATCGGGAGCGATGCCACGGCCTTCCTGGGCGCCAACAGCGGCGTGGCCATCACCTCCGACCTGCGTGCCGGCCTCAAGAACGCGCGCTACCTGATCGACTTCACCCGCCCCGAAGGCACCATGGAGCACCTGCGCGTGTGCCGTGAACTGGGCGTCAAGATGATCATCGGTACCACCGGTTTCACCGATGCGCAGAAGGCCGAGATCCAGGACGCTGCCCGTGACATCAGCATCATGATGTCGCCCAACATGGCCGTGGGCGTCAACGTCGTCTTCAAGCTGCTGGAGCAGGCCGCCAAGGCCCTCAAGGAAGGCTATGACATCGAGATCATCGAAGCCCATCATCGCCACAAGGTGGATGCCCCCAGCGGCACGGCCTTGAAGATGGGCGAGATCGTGGCCGAAGGTGTGGGCCGCAACCTGCAGGAATGTGCCATCTACGGCCGTGAAGGCGTGACCGGCGAGCGCGACCCCAGCACCATCGGCTTTGCCACCGTGCGTGGCGGCGACATCGTGGGCGACCACACCGTGCTGTTTGCCGGCATCGGCGAGCGCATCGAGATCACGCACAAGTCGTCCAGCCGCGCCACGTATGCGCAGGGCAGCCTGCGCGCCGTGCGTTTCCTGTCGCATCAACCCCATGGCCTGTTCGGCATGGACGATGTGCTGGGCCTGAAGTAAACCAACACGTATCCAGCAAGGACTCGGCATGGGCGGCCTGATGCAGTATTGGGAGCAGGGTGACGCGATCGGGCGTGCGGTGGCAATCATGTTGCTGCTGATGTCCATCAGCGCCTGGGTGGTGATCTTCTGGAAGGGCTGGTTGCTCAAGCGTGCCCGCCGTGACCTCACGCTGGGCATGCAGTCTTTCTGGCGCGCCGCCGACATGGCGTCTGCTCGTCAGGCGCTGCAGAGCCTGGACCGCGAAGGTGTGCTGCTGCCGCTGGTGGATGCCGTGAACGAACCCGCCGTGGCGGGCACGCTCGAAGCCAAGGTGCTGCCTGAGGCGCAGCTGACCCGTCGCCTGCGCGACAGCCTGCACGGCGTGCTGGCGCGTCTGCAAGTGGGGCAGGTGCTGCTGGCCTCGGTGGGTGCGGTGTCGCCATTCGTGGGCCTGTTTGGCACGGTCTGGGGCATCTACCACGCCATGATGGGCATCGCCACCGAAGGCACGGTGAGCCTGGACAAGGTGGCCGGCCCGGTGGGTGAGGCGCTGATCATGACGGCGGCCGGCCTGGCCGTGGCCATCCCTGCGGTGTTGGCCTACAACATCTTTGGCAAGCTGGTGTCGGCCTGTGAGGCCGATCTGGAGGGCTTTGCCCACGACCTGCGCGAGGCCCTGCTGGGCACCCGAGGCCGGGACTGAGCCCACAAAAGGAGCGGCCATGGCATTCGGGCGTCTGGAGCGACCACAGGGCAGCGAGCCCATGAGCGAGATCAACATGACGCCGCTGATCGACGTGATGCTGGTCCTGCTGGTCATTTTCATGCTGACCGCGCCCTTGATGACCTCCAAGCTCAAGCTGGACTTGCCCAAGGCGGACGCCCCGCCCGCGCCGCAGAACAATCAAACGGTGTTGGCGGAGGCCTTGACGGGGGACGGCGCCATTCACCTGGATGACCAGGCGAGCACCATGGAGCTCGTGGCCGCACAGGCTGCCGAGCTCGCCAAGCGGCGTCGTGATACCGAGGTGCAGCTGCGTGCCGACAAGGCCGTGCCTTATGGCAGAGTGGCCGAGCTGATCGGTGTGCTGCAAAAAGCTGGGCTCAACCGCATCGCCTTCGTGACCGAAGCCCCGGATGCGGTGGGTGCAGCCCCGGCCGCTGCGTCGAAATAACAAGCCATCTTAAAGCGCGCCCGCGTGCGCCAATGCATCGCCCTTCGCGTTCATGGGGCTGCTGTTGACGGCGAACGACAAGGGGCAACAAGCCACGCAATTCGCCACGCCGGGCCTGCGCGCCGCGCGCACAATGGTCTGCAAGTTGACTGTTGGTCAGGACCCCAGATGGCTGCCCCCAAGTTCCCCACCCAGCGATTCGACAACGCCCAAGCCGCGCTGGATCACGTCACCCGCTTGTACGACTCGCAGATCGCCTACCTGCGCGATGCGCTGCAGCGCTTCGTGGCCGGAGACAACCTCAAGGGGCATGTGCGTGCGAAGTACCCCTTTGTGCGCATCCATACCGACACCGTGGCCCGTGCCGACTCTCGCCTGTCTTATGGCTTTGTGGCCGGGCCAGGCACGTACGAGACCACACTGACGCGCCCCGATCTGTTTGCCGATTACTACCGCGAGCAGTTTGATCTGCTGCTGGCCAACCATGGCGTGTCCATCGAAGTGGGCCTGGGGCCGGACCCCATCCCTGTGCACTTCAGCCTGGCTGAACATCAGCACCTGGAGGGCAGCATGTCGCCCGAGCGTCGACTGCTGCTGCGCGACCGCTTCGACCTGCCCGACCTGGCCTCGATGGACGATGGCATCGCCAACGGCACCTACGAGACGCGCGGTGGCGCACCCCGGCCACTGGCCTTGTTCACCGCGCCCAGGGTGGACTACTCGCTGCACCGCCTGCGCCATTACACGGGTACCTCGCCCGAGCACTTCCAGAACTTCGTGCTGTTCACGAACTACCAGTTCTACATTGACGAATTCGTGCGCATGGGCCATGAGCTGATGCGCCGTGCACCCGACCCGAAGAACCCGCGTGATGACGATGACTGCATCGCCTTTGTCGAGCCAGGCAATGTGATCACGCGGCGCGTCGGGCAATCCATCGAGGCGGCGGATGCCTTGGGCTCGGTGCCACCGCGCCTGCCACAGATGCCCGCCTACCACCTGGTCCGCAAGGACCGCAGTGGCATCACGATGGTGAACATCGGTGTGGGGCCGGCCAACGCGAAGACGGCGACCGACCACATCGCGGTCCTGCGCCCGCACGCCTGGATCATGCTGGGCCACTGCGCCGGCTTGCGCAACTCGCAACAGCTGGGGGACTACGTGCTCGCTCACGGTTATGTGCGCGAGGACCACGTGCTCGACGAGGATCTGCCCTTGTGGGTGCCCATCCCGCCGCTGGCTGAAATCCAGCTCGCCCTGGAGGGTGCTGTGGCCGATGTGACCCAGCTGCACGGCTACGAACTCAAGCGCATCATGCGCACGGGCACGGTGGCATCCACCGACAACCGCAACTGGGAGTTGCTGCCCCAGCGCGAACCGGAGCGCCGTTTCAGCCAGAGCCGTGCTGTGGCCCTGGACATGGAGAGCGCCACCATCGCGGCCAATGGTTTCCGCTTCCGGGTGCCTTACGGGACGCTGCTGTGTGTCAGCGACAAGCCGCTGCATGGCGAGTTGAAGCTGCCAGGCATGGCCAACCAGTTCTACCGCGAGCGGGTAGACCAGCATTTGCGCATCGGTTTGCGCGCCATTGAGCGTTTAAGAGCCAACATGGCGGGTCAACTGCACAGCCGAAAACTGCGCAGTTTCGCCGAGGTGGCCTTCCAATGAGGTGCTAACCAGTTCTGGTTGACCTGATCGGGTAGGGCAGTCGGCCACTGGGTGGCCGACTCTGCCGTCTGTCGTTCAGGCTGCGGCCAGAACAGGCGCTTCAGCGCTCGGCACGGGGGCCACTTCGCGGCGGATCTGTTCGCCAGCCAGCTCTTCGGCCACGCGCAGGTCGTAGGCCGTTTGCAGGTCCATCCAGTACTGCGGCGTGGTGCCGAAGAATCGCGCCAGACGCAGCGCCGAATCAGGGCTGATGCCGCGGCGTTCGCGCACGATGTCGTTCACACGGGGGGCGGGTACGTGCAGGCGAATGGCCAGCCCGCTGGCCGACAGACCGTGTTGTTCCATGAACTTGGCACGCAGGATGGCGCCGGGATGCACAGCTTGTGAGTTGCTCATAGGACTAAGGGTTTTTCATAGATACTGGGGCAGATCGTATGAGGTTTGTCTCATTTAGATTGTCAAAACTTAGACAATTACACGCAATTCATCTAACCATTTCGGGGTATTGCGGGAAAACACTTAGACCATTTACCGTTTGACGAAACCATGGCGCGCCGAACCGAATCCACCCCACCAACGCTGTTGCCCGCGTTGAAGTCCCATTTGTGGTTTGCCAGTTGCCCACCTGACTTCCAGCAGGCCTTGGTCGAGCGCTCGCGCCTGTGGCACATCGGGCCGGGCGAGATCCTTTTTTCGCGTGGTGAAGCCCAGGACAGCCTGTGCTGCGTGGTGGCGGGGGCCCTCAAACTGGGCTCGGTCAACCCCAAGGACGGCTCCCACCATCTGACGATGTATGTCGAGCCCTACCACTGGTTCGGAGAGGTGTCGATGATCGACGGTCTGCCCCGAAGCCAGGACGCGATCGCCGATACCGACAGCACCGTCCTGGTCGTGAGTGGCCCGTTGTTGATGGAGTGGTTGGCGGAGCATCCCGAGAACTGGCGGGATCTCGCGCGCCT
>JACPOH010000033.1 GCA_016185075.1 Aquabacterium sp.
ATGATCAACCAAGCCAGCCGAAGGGCTCAAAACCCGGCAAGGCTCTACACTTATCCACAGCTGACCACCCTTTGGTCGGCTACCAGCCCTGGCTCAATATTGGATCGGCACGGTGGCTCAGATTTGGATCGGCGCGGACAATCACGATCTCCTGACAATCAAAGAAAGCCGCCTGAGGCTCATTCGACACGTTCGCCATGCAGGCTCAGATCGAGCCCATCGATCTCTTGCTGACGGCTCACGCGCAGCCCCACTACCTGGTCCACCACCCACAGGATGAGCGCGGTCATCACACCGCTGTAAACCAGGGTGGCCACCACCCCTGCCGCCTGGCTTTGCAGCGAACCGCTGACACCGCCCACCGTGGGTGAAGCCAGCACGCCGGTCATCAGGGCCCCGATGGTTCCACCCACGCCATGCACGCCAAAGACATCGAGCGAATCGTCGGCACCCAGCAGGCGCTTGAGGCCTGTGGCGCCCCAATAGCAGCCCACACCGGCCAGCAGGCCGATGAGCATGGCGGACTTGGGTTCGACAAAGCCGGATGCCGGCGTGATGGCCACCAGGCCGGCGACCGCGCCACTGCACAGCCCCAGCAGGGTGGGCGTACCCCGTACCACCCATTCGGCGGCCATCCACGCGAGGGTGGCCGATGCCGCACCGATCTGGGTCACCAGCAAGGCCATGCCTGCGCGACCATCTGCTGCACCAGCCGAACCACCGTTGAAACCCATCCAGCCCACCCACAACAACGAGGCACCCATCATCGTGTAGCCCAGGTTCGATGGCATCAGAGGCTCCTGCCCGAAACCCAGGCGCCGCCCGAGCATCCAGGCACACACCAGCCCAGCGATGCCCGCGTTCACATGCACCACGGTGCCCCCAGCGAAATCCAGCATGCCCATCCTGGCCAACCAGCCCGTCGGCTCCCAAACCCAATGGGCCACAGGTGCATACACCAGCAGGGACCACAGCGCCATGAAGGCCAGCATCGCTGCAAAGCGCATGCGTTCGGCGAATGCACCCGCAATCAAGGCCGGCGTGATGATGGCAAAGGTCAGCTGGAACATCACGAACACCGACTCGGGCACGGAGGTGGCCAGGTGGTGCACCGAGACCAGGCCCGCGCGCTTGTCGTACACCACGCCCTCCAGCAGGACCGCATCAAAGCGGCCCAGCCATTCAGAGCCCGGCATGAAGGCCATGCTGTAGCCACAGATGACCCAAAGCAAGGTCACGAGTGCACACACGGCAAAGGTCTGTGAAGGGCACGCGTTGAGGGGCGCCGGGCACCACGGCTGAAGATGGCACTGGTGGCAACACAGGGGCAGAGGCCACCTGAGACACGGGCATCGATGCGGATGGCTCGCTGGCGGCGGAAACATCGGGCTCCGCCGCGAGAGCCGCCCCCTGGCTCAAGGCCAAGGCACCAGAAGCAGCCACATCGGGTCCCGTTGCCTGGGCACGCGCACCAAGGCAGCACAAGGACAGGGCCAGGCAGGCCATCCAGCCCAGTCTTTTGAGGTGCAGGTTCATCAACTACCGCTTGCTTTGGGGAAAACCCGAAGCAAACAGCAAGAAGCAGACCTGCGCGCTCAGAACTCCAGGTTGTCGATCAGGCGCGTCTTGCCCAGGCGAGACGCGGCCACGCCCACCAGAGGCTCGTGCTGCGCCAGTTCCGCGTCGGTCGGGGGCAGCAGATCACGCTGACGCCGCACCATGACGTAGTCGGTCTTCCAGCCGCGCGCATCCAGTGCAGCCTGCGCCTGAGCTTCCATCTGGGCGACGCTGGCCTGCGTCAAGGACGCAGCCGAGCGCGCCGCCGCCACCTGATCCTTGACCGACCGCAGCGCCGCGATGAGCTGCACGGCCTCGGCACGCTCTGCCGCGCTGAGATAGCCGTTGCGAGACGACAAGGCCAGGCCGTCGTCGGCACGCAGGGTTTCACCGCCGCGGATGTCGATGGGCAGCCCCATCTGGATCACCATGTTGCGGATGACCATGAGCTGCTGGTAGTCCTTCTTGCCGAACACGGCCACGCGGGGCCGGACCAGGTTGAACAGCTTGTGCACGACGGTGCAGACACCGGTGAAGAAGCCAGGCCGGAAGGCGCCTTCGAGGATGTCGGCCAGCTCGGTAGGGGGCACCACCTTATAACCCTGGGGCTGCGGGTACAGCTCCGATTCGGATGGGGCAAACAGGATGTCGCAACCGGCCTGGGCCAGCAGCTGGGCATCGCGCTCGAGCGTGCGCGGATAGGTGTCGAAATCTTCGTTGGGCCCGAACTGCAAGCGGTTGACAAAGATGCTGGCCACCACAGCGCTGCCGCTGCCGGCCACGATCTCACGAGCTTGCTTGATCAGGGCCAGGTGGCCATCATGCAGATTGCCCATGGTGGGCACGAAGGCGGGTGCTGCAGAGCGAGTAGCGATTTCGGCTCGCAACTCGGCCACGGTGTGGATGATCTTCATAACAAGGTTTGCTGGTGAGGGCCCTTCGGGTCACAGGTCAGTAGGCGTGCACGGCTTCGTCGGGGAAGCTGCCATCTTTCACGGCCGCGACGTAGCGGCGCACGGCGTCTTCCACCGAGCCGCCCTCGGCCATGAAGTTACGCACGAATCGAGGCAGCTTGCCGCGTGTCACGTGCAGCATGTCGTGCAGCACCAGCACCTGGCCGGCCGTACCCTGCCCTGCGCCAATGCCGATGGTCATCACACCGGGGTTGTCAGCCTGTACCTCGCGGGCCACGGCAGAAGGCATGAGCTCCAGCACCATCATGGCAGCACCGGCGTCGGCCAGCGCCTTGGCATGCTTGCGCAGCGTCTGGGCACCGGCCTCGTCACGCCCCTGGATGCGGTAGCCACCCAACGCATGCACGCTTTGCGGGGTCAGGCCCAGGTGGGCACACACGGGGATACCTCGCTCGGTGAGGAAGTGCACGGTCTCGGCCGTCCAGCCACCACCTTCGAGCTTGACCATGTGGGCACCAGCTTGCATCAAGGCCACGCTCGAACGCAGCGCCTGTTCTCGGCTTTCCTGGTAGCTGCCAAACGGCAGATCACCAATCACCCAGGCGGTGCGGTTGCCCCGGGCCACACAGCGGGTGTGATAAACCATGTCGTCAATGCTGACAGGCACCGTGCTGCTGTGCCCTTGCACCAGCATGCCCAGCGAATCGCCCACGAGGATGGTGTCCACGCCCGCTTCGTCCACCAGACGAGCGAAGGTCGCGTCGTAGGCGGTCAGCATGGTGATTTTCTCGCCCTTGGCGTGCATTTCCCGCAGGCGGTGCAGGGTGATCGGCTTGCGGCTTGGCTCGACAGCGGTGTTCATGTAGTTTGCGTCCTCGGCGTGTGAGCGCCAGTGTAGGAAGTGGCGCGATTCTAGGCCGGGAAACCCCTTCGTGAAGGCATCGGGTCCGACAGACCATGACGCCTGCACCACGGTCTGAAAGATCAGGGCGCCCTTGCTCTTCGTCCGCCCGGGAGACACGCCATGGCAAACCGCGTTTCGACACGCA
>JACPOH010000176.1 GCA_016185075.1 Aquabacterium sp.
CCGGCGCAGGCAAGAGCACGCTCATCAACACCCTGCTGCCCAACGCTCGCGCTGAAACCCAGGAAATCTCGCAGGCGCTGAACTCCGGCAAACACACCACCACCTCCAGCCTCTGGTACTGGTTGGACGACAGCCGCACCAGCGCCGTGATCGACTCGCCCGGCTTCCAGGAATTTGGCATGCACCACATCCCGCCCACCGAGCTGGCGCGCTGGATGCCCGACATCGCCCGGCACATGAACGACTGCCGCTTCCACAACTGCACACACCGGCAGGAACCCGGCTGTGCGGTGCAGGCGGCGGTGGCGCGTGGCGAGATCAGCCCCATCCGCCTGAGCCTGTACACGGCGCTGTACGAGGAGCTCAGCCAGCCGCGCTGGTGAGCATGGGGCCCACACACGAACATCCCTCGAACATTAAGACCATGACAGACCGCCTCTCCGACCTGGCCGCCACACTCGACGACTTCGCCCAAGGCGCCATCTCCATCCCGGACCTGGCCCGCGACTGGCGCGATGCCGCCTACAGCCACGAGCCCGCCTTGCCAGAGCGCTATGTCGATGTGATGGAGCGCCTGCTCAACCAGCTGGAAAGCGCCGCCCTGTTCACCGAAGAGAGCTGCTCGTTCAGCCAGGCCGACATGGTGGCGGCGCTCGCCGACTGGCTGGCACGGGCACGCGCCCTGCCCACATCCTGATCACAGCGTGAGCTGAGCAGGTGGCGGCGTCCCCGCCACCGACAAGCGCTGGCCAAGGGATCAAGCAGCCTGACCCGCCCGGCTGCCGCGCTGATCAAACGCAGCGGCCAGTTCCCTGACCACCTCGGCAGCCGGCATCACGGACCGGATGCGGCTCACCTCGGCGCCCGCGTACAAGGCCGTACAGCCCGCCATGCGCGCGGGCATGCCCACCTCCAGCGCAGCGCCCGTGAACAAAGGCCATGCGGGGCGTTGCCAGTGTGTCAACGACGCTTTCATCGGCAGGAAGCGCCTCGTCATGCCCGTGAGCTTGTACAGACTGCGCAACCACGCTGGCGCCTGCCCCTGCGCATCACACCAGCGCCGCGTGGCCTCATTGGGCAAGACACGGTGCGGGGCATCCCAGTTCATTCCGAACAAGGTGGTGAGCACCGTGTCATCGGCCTCGACCAGGGCACGCTTGTAGGCATCGTGTGCGCTGCTTTCGTTGGTGGCCACAAATCGCGTCCCGGTAGACACCCCGCTGGCACCCATCTCCCTGGCCCTGCGCGCATCGTCCGTGGTGTACATGCCGCCCGCCGCGAACACAGGGATATCGCCAGAAAGCGCCACCACGGTCGACAAGATGGCCTTGAGCGGACGATGCCCTCGCACATGCCCCCCTGCTTCGCTGCCTTGCACGATCAAGGCGTTCACGCCAGCATCCAGCGCAAAACGGGCCTCATCGATGCTGCCCACCTGTTGAAACGTGTAGACACCCGCGCTGGTCAGCCGCCGAATCAAGGCCGCATCGCGCCCCCAGAACAAGGTGGCCATGGTCACACCTTGTGCGATCACCTGCTCGATGTGACGCGGCCGCGTGAACGGCAGCAACAGGTTGACATTGAACGGCCGGCCCCGACACAGCCGCGTCGTGAGCGCCAGGGCCATGCCCCACTCTGACGCATCCATGATGCCCAGGGTGCCAATCCCGCCGGCCAGGCTCACCGCTGCCGCCAGTTCGGGCCCGGCGATACCGGGCATACCCGCCTGCATGACCGGGTAGGACACCCCTATCCTGCGCAAGCCAGACAACTTGTCTTCCATCGCTCCCCCTTTGCTCGCGGGCCACCAACATGGGCAACCGTTCGCGGATGTCCCTGCATTTGACCCGAGAATGGCGCGCAGACCAACCCCCTTCACCCCACATCCTCATGCCGCACAACGCTTCCCGTCGACACGTACTTCAAGGCGCCGCGTCCGCCGCGCTGAGCACCAGCCTGATTGGCAGCTACAGCACACCCGCCCACGCCGCCGAAGACACGTTTGACGTGGTGGTGATCGGCTCGGGCGCCGCCGGGATGACGGCTGCGCTGAGTGCCGCCAAAAGGGGCTTGAGCGTGGTCGTGATCGAAAAGGCCGACAAGTTCGGGGGCTCGACCGCCCGCTCGGGCGCGGGCATCTGGATCCGCAACAACGAAGTCCTGCAAAAGGCCGGCGTGGTCGATACACCCGAACAAGCCGCGACCTACCTGGACGCCGTGGTCGGCCCCATCGTGCCGGCGGAGCGCAAGGCCGCCTACCTGCAGCAGGGACCGGCCATGATCTCCTTCATCCTGCGCAACACCCCGCTGCGTTTTCGCTGGATGGAAGGCTACTCGGACTACTACCCCGAGTTGCCCGGCGGCAAGGCCAATGGCGCATCCATCGAGCCTGATCAGTTTGACGGCAAGCTGCTGGGCTCGGAGTTGGCCAACCTCAACCCACCCTACCTGGCCACACCGCCCGGCGTGGTGATCTTCGGTGGCGAATACAAATGGCTGAACCTGGCCGCCGTGTCGGCCAAGGGTGCCCTGGTGGCGGCCAACGCCGTGGCCCGTTATGCCCAGGCCATGCTCAAGGGTCAGGTTCCGCTGACCATGGGCCAGGCGCTGGCAGCCGGTTTGCGCGCCGGCCTGCTCCAGGCCAAGGTGCCGGTGTGGCTCGGCACCCCCTTGGTCGACCTGCAGTTCGATGCCCAGGGCCGCGCCAACGGCGTGCTCGTCAACAAGGGCGGCACGACCACACTGATTCGAGCGAGACGCGGCGTCGTCATGGCCGCCGGCGGCTTCGAGCACAACCTGAAGATGCGGCTTCAATACCAGCAGCAGCCCATCACCACAGATTGGACGGTCGGCACCAAAACCAACACCGGCGACGGCATCCTCGCCGGGCAACGCGCCGGCGGCGCGCTGGACCTGATGGACGACGCCTGGTGGGGGCCGGTCATCCCCCTGCCGGATGGCCCCTACTTTGTCCTGGCAGAGCGCACCCTGCCCGGCAGCATCATGGTCAACGGTCAGGGGCAGCGCTTCGTCAACGAGGCCGCGCCCTACACCGACTTCGTGCACACCATGTACAAACAGGTGCAGGCCACGCAGGATGCCACCGTGTGGATGGTGGTCGATCAGCGTTTCCGCAACCGCTACCTCTTCAAAGAGACGCCGCCTTTCTTCCCGCTGCCGCAAAGCTGGTACGACGCTGGCGTGGCCGTCAAGGACCTGACCCTGGAAGGCCTGGCCACCAAGATGGGCGTGCCCCCCGCCGCGCTGCGCAACACCGTGCAACGCTTCAACGGGTTTGCCGAGGCAGGCAAGGATCTGGACTTCCACCGTGGGGACAGTGTCTACGACCACTACTACACGGACCCTGCCGTGCGCCCCAGTTCCAGCCTGGCCGCGCTGCGCTACGCCCCCTTCTACGCCTTCAAGATCAAGCCGGGCGACCTGGGCACCAAGGGCGGCCTGCGTACCGATGCACGCGCCCGCGTGCTGCGCGACGATGGCAGCGTCATCGAAGGCTTGTATGCCGCGGGCAACAACAGCGCGTCGGTGATGGGGCACAGCTATCCCGGCGCCGGCTCGACCATCGGCCCGGCCATGACCTTCGGCTACATCGCCGGCAACGATCTGGCGGACAAGGTCAGCTCACTCTGAGGCTGCGACGCTCAACCAGGCGGCCTCGGCCAGCTGCTCGCGGTACTGCGCGGGCGTGGCCTTGACCCGCCCCGACAGCCACGCGCGGCACAGGTTCTCGGATGCGCCGATGATGAGCGATGGCAGCAACTCGGTCGGCCAGTCACGGATACGACCAGGCCGATCGCCGTGCGCGAACCAGCTCATGATCAGCTTGGCCCGCTGCCGATTGCGCTGCTGCAACTCGGCCGCATACGGCCCCTTGGCCACCGCCGAGCGTGCCTGGAACATGAAGCGCGCCAGCTCCGGCTGGGCGCTCACCCAGTCGACATAGCTGTACACCAGCGCCGCCACGCCCTCGCGCAGGGTGTGCGCCCGGGCCAGCTCGGCGTCCACCAGTTCGGCCTGATCCTGCAGGGTGCAGAAGAACAGGGCCGCCACGAGCCCTTCCTTGCTGCCGAAGTGGTGGTAAAGGTTGCCCACGCTGGCGTCACAGCGCGCCAGAATCATCTCGATGGTGGTCGGCTCAATGCCGTGTTCGTTGAAGCAGGCCAGCGCACCCTCCAGCATGCGTCGCTTGAGCTGAGCCCTGGTACCGGGGTAGGCGCGCTCCAGCACGCCCCGCACGCCGGCGACACGCGCCACGGCGCTGTCGGCTGCCTTACCCGCTTTCTTGGCTTGATTCGTCTCGCTCGCTTGCTTCATGGGTCACCATTTGACACCGAATAATATTCCAGAATATTATTCTGCTTCATATCAACAGTCCAGCATGGACCGAGGAGACACCCATGAGCCAAGTTCTGAACCTGTTCAACAGCGTCGGGCCCGAGCAGTTCACCACCATGATCTGCCAGATCGCGCCCTACTTCAGCACCATCCAGCCCAGCGTCACGGCACTGCGCCCGGGCTACGCCGAAGCCACCGTCCCGCTGCGCAAGGAGGTGACCAATCACCTGGGCACCATGCACGCCATCGCGCTGTGCAACGCGGCCGAGTTGGTGGCTGGCACCATGACGGACGCCTCCCTGCCGGCCGGCTACCGCTGGATTCCCAAGGGCATGAGCGTCGAATACCTCGCCAAGGTCAAGACCGACATCCGCGCGGTCTCGGACGGCAGCGGCATCGACTGGACACAAACCGGGGACCAGGTCGTGCCGGTGGAGGTGTTTGACACCGAAGGCAAGAAGGTGTTTGCCGCGCGCATCACGATGAACGTGAAGGCCAGTTGAGGCCAGGCACGGCCAAGCCGGCTCAGGTCAGCCGATGAGGTTGGCCAGCGACAGCAAGGCCAGCAGCAGCATCCACAGCACCACCGAACGCCAGATCAGGCCCACCACACTGCGCAGGTGGGCCATCTGCGGTGGCGCCCCTGCGGTGCTGCCTTGCGCCTCGATCACATCGGGCGCATCACCTTGCGTGATGGTGCGGCTCACATCCCGCGCGCCATCGGTCGTGGGCGCCACTTGCCCTCCGAGGCGCACACCGAGTGCACCCGAGGCCGCCGACAAGATGGTGCCCTCGTTGGGTCGCACCCAGAGCACCGCGTGTCGTCGCCAGGCGTCCACCGCATCCTCGAAGTTGCCCACCACCGCAAAGCCGAAGGCCGTCAAGCGGGCCGGCACATGGTCAACCAGCGCAAACAAGGTCTGCGACAGGCTCATCAGGCGGTCGTGCGTGGACACCCCCGTGACCTGGCTGCGGTAGGACCAGTAGCGGCTGGCGAACTCGGCCATGCGGTAGAGCACCGCGCCCGCCGGCCCCAGGCCCAGCGAGGACAAGGCCACGAACCAGAAGAACACGCCGAACACATGGCGGTGCGCGGCCAGCAGCGAATACTCCAGCACATGGCGCAGGATTTCGGTACGGGGCAACTCGCTGGCGTCCAGGTTCTGCCAATGCGCCAGCAGCTCGCGGGCGCGGTCTTCGCGGCCGGCCTCCAGGGCATCACGGATGTCGGTGAAGTGATGACTGAACTGCCGGAAGCCCAGCGTCAGGTACAGCACGGCCACATCCAGCCCCAAAGCCAGGATGGTGCTGTAGCGGTTGGTGAACACATAGACGATGGCCATGACAGCCGCAGGCGCCAGCACCGTGATGCCCCAGACCACCCGCGCGTGCATGTCTTCGCCCGCGTCG